>JAXJJE010000408.1:0-5007 GCA_036298405.1 Acutalibacteraceae bacterium | reverse complement strand
GGGTCAGGGAATTGCACAGCAGGCACTGTTAGCCATTGAAAAAATACACAGCGATGTTGAGCACTGGTTTCTTGGCACTATCCTACAAGAAGCAGGAAATTGCCATTTATACGAGAAGCTCGGCTATAAACAGACTGGTCATACATTTAAGATAAACGAAAATATGACGTTGGTTGATTACAGCAAGTAGTGCTTGGGGGTTATAGCTTAACGCTATTGAGGTATTTTGGGGTAATTATCGTTAAATTTACAAAAGGAAGTGTTGAAATGAAAATCGTTATTGCAGGTCTTGGTTTAATTGGTGGCTCTTATGCTAAGGCAATAAAAAAATATACTGACCACACTGTTATAGGCTTAAACCGTAGCGAAAAGACATTACAGCTTGCACTTGAGTGTGGTGCTATTGATAAAATAGGCACCCTGGACGACCTTAAAACAGCCGATATGCTTATTCTGGGTACATATCCTCAAGCAGCTGTAGAGTTTATAGAGAAAAACGGAGAATACATAGGCAAGGATTGTATTGTGTGTGATACCTGTGGTATTAAAAGTGAAATCTGCCCTAAAATGGTAGAGCTTTCTAAGCAGTATGGCTTTACCTTTGTAGGTACACACCCAATGGCTGGTAAAGAGGTAAACGGCTTTGATGCTGCTGACGAGGATTTATTCAAAAATGCCTCTTGTATTATAGTGCCTTGTGGTGCACCTAAGCAGGCTATTAATCTTGTGACTAATTTTGTTTTTTCTATCGGCTTTACACAGTCACCTGTTACTACTCCACAACAGCACGACAGAATGATTGCCTTTACATCTCAGGTGCCACACGTGCTTGCGTGTGCGTATGTATTAAGTCCACAGTGTAAAAAGCACAACGGCTTTTCGGCTGGCAGCTACCGTGATGTATCACGAGTTGCAAAAATTAATGCTGACCTATGGACAGAGCTGTTTTTAGAAAATAAAGAGCCTTTAGTTGCAGAGCTTGACGAGCTTATTAACAATTTAACAATGCTTAGAAATCACATTGAGCAGGAAAACGATAAGCAGATACATAAACAGCTTCAGCAGGCAAGACAAATCAAGGAGGAGCTTGGAGAATGAAAACTATACATGTAGCAACTGGCAGACCATATGATATTCTTATAGAGCGTGGAATTATCAACAATTGTGGTACAGAAATCCGTAAGGTATCAAGGGCTAAAAGAGTAATGGTAATATCAGACAGCAATGTATTCCCTATTTATGGTAACACTGTTGTAAGCTCATTAAGCGAAAACGGGTTTGAGGTTTATCACTATGTTTTTGAGGCTGGTGAGCAAAGTAAAAGGCTTGATACTATCTATAGCTTTTACAACGAGCTTGCAAATAATGGCTTTACTCGCAGTGATTTAATAGTTGCACTTGGTGGTGGTGTTACGGGTGATATGTCTGGCTTTGCTGCTGCTACATATTTGCGTGGAATAGATTTTGTACAAATACCTACATCGTTGCTTTCGCAGGTTGATTCATCGGTTGGTGGTAAAACGGGTGTAGATATTCCACAGGGTAAAAATCTTGTGGGTGCGTTCTGGCAACCTATACTTGTACTTATAGACCCAAATACGCTTAACACGCTAAGCGACCACTTCTTTGCTGACGGTATGGCTGAGGTTATTAAATATGGCTGTATTAAAAATGCAGAGCTTTTTAATACTCTTAAAGAAAATAACGCAAGGGAAATTATTGACGATATTATATACGAATGTGTAAAAATCAAGCGTGATGTAGTAGAGCGTGACGAATGTGACCACGGAGAAAGAGCCTTGCTGAACTTTGGTCATACCTTGGGCCACGCTATCGAAAAGGAATATAGCTTTGAGGGTATTTCTCACGGTGAGGCTGTAGCAATAGGTATGGTTATGATTACCACTGCAAGCGAAAATGCAGGCATTACAGCAAAGGGTACAGCTAATATGATTGCAGAGCTTTGCACTAAATATAATCTGCCTACAAGCGACAATACTCCTGTAGAAAAGATAGTTACAAGCTCGTTCTCTGACAAAAAGAGCAGTGGAGCAGGTATTTCTTTAATTGTGCTTGATAAAATAGGCGAAAGTAAAATTCACACTATAGATAAAAGCAATATGCTTGAGTTTGTATCGGGCAAGGTGTAATTAGGGGGATATTATTATGAGTAGTATAAAAGTAATGCCTTCACGCTTTAAGGGTGAGGTTACACTGCCACCGTCAAAAAGCGATGTACACCGTGCTATATTATGTGCTTCGTTATCAAGGGGTAAAAGTGTTATAGCTCCTGTTGATTTATCACAGGATATTTCTGCGACAATCGACTGTGCCAAGGCTCTTGGTGCAGATATTAAAATAGACGGTAACACAGCCTATATAGACGGTAGCAGATTGTTTGAAAATAAAGAGGCTGTGCTTGATTGCAGGGAGTCTGGCTCTACACTAAGGTTTTTTATACCTGTAGCCTGCGTGGGTGGTGTAAATGCCACATTTACAGGCAAGGGCAGACTACCACAACGACCAATAGGAATTTACCTTGACTGCTTGCCTAAGGCTGGTGTACAGTGTATTACCGAGGGTGGCTTGCCTTTAACAGTAGGTGGTACACTACAGGCTGGTGAATTTGAGGTACCAGGCAATGTACGCTCGCAGTGTATTACAGGCTTACTTCTTGCTTTGCCTTTAACCGGTAAGGATTGTAAAATCAAAATCACCTCTGCCCTACAGTCAGTTGGCTATATAAATATGACAATACGCACAATGGCTGAATTTGGTGTAACGGTAGAAAGCACCAACTACGGCTATTTTATAAAGGGTGGTCAGGAGTATAGGCCTTGTAATTACGTTTGCGAGGGTGATTGGTCACAGTCTGCGTTCTTTTTATCGGCTGGTGCTTTTGGTGATGAGGTTACTCTTAAGGGCTTACGACTTGACTCTATTCAGGGTGATAAAGAGTGTCTGGAGCTTTTTAAGCAGTTTGGTGCAGATATATCTGTAAGCGAAAACACAATTACAGTAAAGCCAAACAAGCTAAAGGGTATTGATATAGACGCTACACAAATACCAGACCTTGTGCCTATTTTAGCTGTTACAGGTGCATTTGCAGAGGGTACAACTAATATTTATGGTGCAGAGCGTTTAAGAATAAAGGAAAGCGACCGACTAAACGCAATAAGCACCTGCCTTAATAAAATTGGTGCAAGGGTTACCGAAAAGCCTGACGGTTTGATTATAAACGGAGTAGACAAGGCGATTGGTGGCAAGGTAGAGGGCTATAACGACCACAGAATAGTTATGGCTATGTCGATAGCTGTGGCTAAGTGTACATCTGCTATAGAGATAACTGACAGAGAAAGTATCAACAAATCTTACCCAGATTTCTTTAACGATTACCGAAGCATTATGGGCAAGGCAGAAGATATAAAGTAATGGTTCTGTTTAAACTGATACTAAGCTCTGTTATTTAGACTTGAATTTATATTACAACTAATAAAATTGCGTCGCACACCATTAATATTTATCCTTTAGGGTAAATACATCATTTTGCGACAGCAAAACATCATTTGCCGTAAGGCATACTTCATATCTGCATAGCAGATACATCATTATTTTAATTGCGTCGCACACCATTAATATTTATCCTTTAGGGTAAATACATCATTTTGCGACAGCGATACTTCATTTGCCGTAAGGCATACTTCATATCTGCGTAGCAGATACATCATTCCAAGGTTGGGGGTAATTAAAATGTCATCGTGTTGGGGCGATAAGGTAAAAATTTCAATATTTGGCGAAAGCCACGGTAAGGGAATTGGTGTAGTTATCGACAATTTACCGTCTGGCGAAAAAATAGATATGGACAAGCTACTTATGCAAATGGGCAGACGAGCTCCAGGCAAGGACAAAACAGCCACACCAAGACTAGAAAAGGACTTGCCAATAATTATGAGTGGTATGCTGAACAACACAACCACAGGCACACCACTATGTGCAGTGATAGAAAACACCAACACACGCTCGGGTGATTATGGTAATTTGCTGACATCACCACGACCAGGTCATGGTGATTACCCTGGCTTTGTGCGTTATAATGGCTTTAATGATATTCGTGGTGGTGGTCATTTTTCGGGCAGACTTACAGCTCCACTTGTTTTTACTGGCTCTGTCTGCCGACAAATTCTTGAAAATAAGGGCATTAAAATAGCATCTCATATTCAATCTATCGGTAATGTAAGTGACGATAAATTCAACCCACTTGCAGTTGATAACGAGCTTATAGACAAGTTGAATCAGCAAAGCTTCCCTGTTATTAATAACAGCATAGAAGAGCAAATGCGTGATTTTGTAGAGCAAGCAAGAATGTCACAGGACAGCACCGGTGGAATAATAGAATGTGTTGCAACTGGTGTACCAGCTGGCTTGGGTAGCCCTATGTTTGGTGGGGTTGAAAATTTAATTTCGTCTATCGTTTTTGGTGTGCCTGCTGTAAAGGGTATTGAGTTTGGTGCTGGCTTTAGCATTACTCAAATGCTTGGTAGTGAAGCAAACGACCAATACACCTATGACGAAAACGGTAATGTTGTTACATTAACCAACAACAACGGTGGTATCACTGGTGGCATTACAAATGGTATGCCTGTGCTTTTCAGGGTGGCTATTAAGCCTACACCTTCAATTTCTAAGCCACAGCAGACCGTTGACCTTGTAGCCCATACCAACACCACCCTAGAGATAAAAGGCAGACACGACCCTTGTATAGTGCCAAGAGCAACGGTTGTAATAGAATCAGCACTTGCCATTGCACTTATGAATTTACTTTGATAAAGATAAATTGTAGTTTGTCGGGGAGTTACGCACAAATCAAAACTTAAAAGTTTTGATTAAACTTTTTCAAAAGTTTATGGGGTCGAGGGGTAACACCCCTCGTGGGATTTTAAAGGGCAAAGCCCTTTAACTCATAGTTTTTCCTAAAAATGCCTTGAAAAGGCATTTTTAAATATTCTT
>JAXJJE010000407.1:0-2872 GCA_036298405.1 Acutalibacteraceae bacterium | reverse complement strand
GTTATATCTGGACTGTGTTTACACAGTCCAAATTCTTTTGAGAAAAACTCGTGTTTAATATATTGACATAATTCACTTCTTTGTGTATAGTAATATGTAGGTAAGTTGATACTTACAAACGGAAAACCTTGCCGAGCGAAAATGGGAGCTATACAAGACGGGAGCCCTACCATACAAAATAAATGGGAGCTATATAAGATGGGAACCTTACCATATAAAACAAATAGGAGCTATATAAGATGGGAGCCCTACCATGCTAAAGTAGGTATTATTAACGACTGTGTAGAAACACAGTCTTTTTTTATACATAAAATAAAGCTATCGTAGAAACGAAAAGCTAAAAAATCTAAAACAAATATCATCGGGAAAAAGAATACGAATTACAAAAACTGCTGTATTTACAATTTGGTAAGTACAGCAGTTTTTGCATTTGAACAATATTATATTGTGTTATTTTTTTGTTCGTATTATGGCTATTTATAATCAATCTAGTGTAATAATTACTTTAGCATGTAACTTGTATTTAATTATCCCAATACTTGAAATAAGTCTCATGTTTTGTTACATGATTTTCTAGCTTTTGAAACACCTTTAAATCAGATGTAAAGCATCTGACGGAATATTATTTCTTCAGCTCTGGCTCTGAGATTGTTTATTAATCCGTAATAAGTGTCTATATCACCATTTTTTAAGGTCAATTGGATTTCCTTGTCACACTGTTCCCAGTGTTTAACCTGTTTATTAACTGCATTATTAACATTAGCTATTATGTAGATAAAATCTACCATCATTTAAAAGCTTTTGTAATTGTGCTTGTTGATGATAATACAGATAGTTTGTATACATACCTTCAAGATCATCAATTCTGCGTATGCTGTATTCCTTATATCTTTCGTCATAATGATAATAATAGAATACCTTTAACGCAGGTTCGTTCTTAAACTCCATAAGTGCATACTTAGGTATATATGTATTATCTTCGTAAATAACTATCTCGCTCACGAGATGATTATTTTCTTTGTTGAAATGTTTAAGAAAATAATTAATAGTAATAAAAATTCTCCTTTTGAATTATAGTGTGCCTGTAAAGCCTGTTTAATTACTATATCGTTTTTAGTAGAGATTACTTGTCCAATATTCACATCATTAAAGTGAATTTATCATCGATGCTTTTTAATTCCTTGTTTAAGTCTATAGATTTATTGAAAATACGATTATGGGTTAAGATTAATGAGTGAATCATTCATCCTTGAGAAAGCAAAGTTACTCCATTTTTCATAGTGATGTTAGTCTTATAAATCCGATTTTTTGTTTGGATACAGGTATATTCAGAAATTGTATCTGCTTTTGTCAAATTAGAATGGAGCATCTGGTAGTTTTGACATTGCTTCATTTATCATTTCCCATTCTTCTTTAGTTCGCAGGCTTGAATCAATTTCAGGCTCTTTCTCGTATGTTCTATTGCTTTCTGCAAAGTACACATCATTTGCAATTACCTCTGTAATCTTGCAAACAGCATTATCCTTGTTGATGTAGTGTCTGTTTTTCAGATAGCCTGACACCACAATTTTTTCACCCTTGTGCATATACTTTACAAGAGCTTCTGCCTTTTTGCTCGAAATAATGATTGGGAAATAGTCTGCTTCTTCATTTTTTGCATCATTAATTGCAAGAATTATATTGCAAACGGGTGTATCATTTTTGCTTTTCTTTAGCTCTGGGTCAGCAGTAAGTCTGCCCATTAAATTTACTTGGTTCATTATTTATCTCTCCTTGATGTATAATTTATTTTTTAATGCCTTTTGCATCGAATTTTGCAAAATTTTCTAAAACATTTTCAGAATACAGTTCTCCATTCTCATATTCTTCATCACTATACCACATACATTTTATAAGGTATGGGTTGCACCAGTCAGCATCATAAAGAACATTAATAACTCGCCACATTCCTCCGTAATTTTTACTGCTACCCTTATCACGATATACTATCGTATTATCTTCTGTTGGTATTTCTTGCAAGCCAAAGTTATCAAAATTCTTTTTGATAGCTTCGTAAATGCTTTCAGGGGTATATTCACCTTTTTCTTTTATTTTTTCTTCGTCCAGTAGAATTTCTACTTTAAACATAAAATCATCTCCTTATTGTTTGCTAGGCTGTATTCCTCTATTGCTTTAGTGCTTAAATCAAAAAATATAGCTTTTCTCATAGTTCTATCTATTCACCTTGAATTTGCTCAAAATTTCTAACACATTTTCAGAATACAGTTCTCCGTTCTCATATTCTTCATCACTATACCACATACATTTTATGAGGTATGGTTTGCACCAGTCAGCATCGTAAAGAATATTAATACCTTTCCACAATCCACCATAATCGGTATTATTACCTTTATCTCGAAACACTATGGTTTTATCGTTTGTTGGTATTTCCAATAAATCAAATTGTTTAAAATTCCTCCTGACAGCATCATAAATGCTTTCAGGAGTATATTCACTTTCTTTTTTTATTTTTTCTTCGTCAAGTAGGATTTCTACTTTCATCATAAAATCATCTCCTTATTGTTTGCTAGACTGTATTCCTCTAGTGCTTTAGTACTTAAATCAAAATTTATAGCTTTTCTCATAGCTCTATCTATTCACCTTGAATTTGCTCGAAAGTTCTAACACATTTTCGGAATATAGTTCTCCGTTCTCATACTCTTCATCACTATACCACATACATTTTATGAGGTATGGTTTGCACCAGTCAGCATCAGTTATTGTAATAATACCTTTCCACATTCCACCATAATCCTTACGATGTCCTCTGTCACGAAATACTATCGTGTTGTCATTTGTTGGTATTTCCAATAAATCAAATTGTAGGAAATTC
>JAXJJE010000406.1:0-3132 GCA_036298405.1 Acutalibacteraceae bacterium | reverse complement strand
TCTGTGCCATTGTATCCAGTACCTCCTTTATTATCTTAGCAGGTGCAGACGCACCAGCCGTAACGCCAATGTTACAAGAGGCTGTAAAATCTATTGCTGATAAATCCCTATAGGTCTCTACAAGGTAAGTTCTGCTGCACACACGCTTGCATATATCATACAGCTTGCAGGTATTAGAGCTTGTCTTATCACCAATAACTATCATAAGGTCTACCTTTTCAGATAAAGACCTTGCCTCTTCTTGTCTTTCTGCCGTTGCATTACATATTGTATCAAAAATTACAGCATTTGTACATAGTTTTTTGATAATTTTTAAACTTTTTTTCCATTCTGATACATCAAACGTAGTTTGAGCAACAACTGTAACTGGTTCTGTTTGAAGCCTTGGGTTATCCTCTAGTAGCTTTTGAACCTGATCGTGATATTTCACTGTGAAAAACTCACCACAGCAGTGACCCTCTATGCCCTTAACCTCTGGGTGATTTTTGTCACCTATTATCAGCACAATAGAATTTTCTTTGCCTGCCTTTGCGACTGTTTTGTGAATTTTAGAAACAAACGGACATGTTGCATCTGAATATTTTAATCCAAGCTTGTTTATTTCATCATAAACACTTTTAGGTACACCGTGAGAACGGATTACAACTGTATAATCAGCTGGCACATCTGCAGGGGTGTCTATTATTATAACACCCTTTTTCTCAAGCTCTTTGACCATTTCTGTGTTATGAATAATAGGACCCAGCGTGCACACTTTTTCTTTATCAGAAAGCTTATAAACAAGATTAACAGCTCTGTTTACACCAAAGCAAAAGCCTGCAGTTTTAGCTAATGTAATATTTTTCATATTATATTAAAACTCCTCTGTTTCTCTCATTTCTTTTATCATATCCATAACCTTTTTAGACGCATCTCTCAGCTCTCTTGCTGAGCCAGTGGTAATACCAAGCTCCTGTAAAGTAACAGGCTCACCAAAGGTAACTCTTGTTTTTCTGAACGGCTTCATAAGCTTTTTCTCAGGAGTAATACACGCAGGTACGATTGGAGTATTTGTCTGGTATGCTATAAGCATTGCACCAGAACGTGGACGAAGAAACTCGCCTGTTTTAGAACGCTTACCCTCGAAGAAAATTGTCATAATTCCACCATCTCTAAGAATTTCTTCTCCAGTTGAGATAGCCTCTTGCTCTACACCTTCACCTCTTACAACTGGAAATGCACCTAAGCCTGTGATAAGCTTAGCAAAAAGCTTATTTTCGAACAGCTCTGACTTAGCCATAAATCTTAGCTTACGATGACGTTGACCCATACCTAGCAGCAGTGGGTCAAGGTATGAAAGGTGGTTAGAAATTAATATGTATGCACCCTTATCTGGAATGTTACTTCTATTTCTGTACTTTACTCTATATATTGCAGAAATTACGGGCGTAACAACAAAATTTGCTATGTTGTAAAGCCACGATTTTTGTTGTGATTTTGCCATATATATCCCTCCGGATTAATTTACAGTATTATTAATAATTTCTACTATTCTGTCTATTGACTGCTGTAGAGTATCATTTGAGGTATCTACAGTTACTGAGCCTTCAGCAGGCTTTAGTGGTGCAATTGAACGGTGAGAATCATCATAATCTCTTTTAACTATATCAGCTAAAATTTTATCATAGTCCTCATTTATACCCATTTTAACATAATCGTCATATCTTCTTTTTGCTCTGCACTCTGCTGATGCTGTAAGGAATATTTTAACCTGTGCATCTGGCAGTACAACTGTACCGATATCTCTGCCATCCATTAAAACATTGTTAGCTCTTGCAATGCTTCTTTGAAGCTCAAGCAAAAACTCACGCACAGCAGGCACAGCAGAAACCTTAGAAGCCATCATAGAAACCTCTGTTGTTCTTATTTTGTCAGATACATCTTCATTATTCAGAAAAACTCTCTGCTCACCGTTTATAAATTTAAGCTCTACATTTGTAGTTTCAAGCATAGCCTTAATATCATCAGCATTATCTGTATCTACATTTTTTAAAATTGCATTTAATGCAATTGAACGGTACAACGCACCTGTATCTACATAAATATAAGACATAGCCTTAGCAACAGCCTTAGCTATTGTACTTTTGCCTGCACCAGCAGGGCCATCTATTGCAATTGAAATCATAAACAAATTCTCCTTTTCAGCTCATAAATATATTATGGCTTTAAATATTCTATATATAATTTACAACAGCTTATCAAGTATTGTCAATAGCTTTTATTTATTCTATTCAAAGAACAAGCATATATAAAAACAGCTACCACCCAAATGAGTGGTAGCTAAAATTTTAAATACACTATTTAATTACTTTGCAGTGGTATTATCAAAGCTCGAGAATTGCTCTTTGAAGAAGAACAGCGTCTACTACTGTTAGCTGACCATCACCACTTAAATCAGCATTCTCGATTTGCTCAGCTGTCAATTCCATATCACCTACGATACCCTTCAACACATAGATCACATCATCAACAGCAAGTCTATTATCGCCATTTACATCACCTTTTACCGACTCTGTATAATTATAGTGAATTGTTGCATTTATCAAAGAATGATTATCGTGATTTACAGATACATTACACCACTGGCTTTCGTTACCTGTGTAATAAACATCACTAAGTTTATCACAATTCATAAATACACCTTCTCTGATATGCTTAATGCTTTCTGGAATTATTACAGTTGTGAGATTATTGTTACCTGCAAATAGATACTCTCCGATTTCCATAACGCTTCTGTCTGCTATTTCACTTGGGATTTGAACCTTATTTGCATTACCAAAATAATCTGTGATTATACAGGTATCATCAAACATCTGCTGAGCTACCCATACACCTGATTCATCATTTTTTACAAGTGCGTCACAATAAACTTCTTTTGATTTCAGAGCCTCATTTCCGGAATCAATCTTCACATTATACCAATCCTCACGAGAGCCTGTGTAATATACCATACCTAAATTAGTACAATTCATAAATGCATAATCTCTGATCTTCTCGATACCCTTTGGAATTATAAGCTTTGTAAGATTGCTATTATCTGCAAATACATACTCTCCAATTTCCATAACCTGCTTATCTTCTATCTCGCTTGGA
>JAXJJE010000405.1:0-16333 GCA_036298405.1 Acutalibacteraceae bacterium | reverse complement strand
CACGCTTTAGAGAGTGTTGGCGTATGTGATTATACATTTGTCGACTATGAACAGCACGCAATCTCAACAGGCTCTGACTCTAAGGCTGTTTCTTACATTCAGTTGATGACACCACAGGGTAAGAGAATTTTTGGTGTTGGTATTTCAAGTAATATTTATCGTAGCTCATTATTTGGTGTGATTAACGCTATTAACAGAGCAGAAAAATAATATTTATAGTAATAAAAAGCTCGGCTTGTGCATATAAAGGCAAAGCCGAGCTTTAATTTGTTTAGTATAAAAATATAATTTTAAAGATTAAGTAATCTTATTGAAATAAAAAGTTAAAGCTGTTATTATTATATAAGACTATTATAATAGGTGAGTGTTTATGAAAATAAAAAAGGTGATAATAATAGCCTTGTTGCTTGCAACAGTAGGTGTTTTTACAGGCTGTGATTTTACAGCCTTTGCTAATAGTGCAGAGACAATACAGCCAACAGAAGCTGTTACAGAGCCAGAACCACCAAAGAAAAACTGTAAGCTACAGATACAATCTTATGATAAGCAAAATCTTACAGATGAAATAAGCTATACGGTTGAAAAGGTAGGTAAAAATGGAGAAGCAACTGTGGTTGAGAATGTGAATACTACAAACGGATTAGGACATATAGACCTTGAAGCAGGAGACTACAGGATAGTAGCAAATGCTGGTGATTTTAAAAAGAGCTTTACTGTGCTGGATAACGAAACAAGTATGGTGATTGAAGCTGAAAATAATAAAATGTATCAGGTGTTAAGCAGTGCAAACGGTGTTTGCGTGGTTGGTGATAGTATTACAATTGGTTCGTCATCTGGTGGTTATGGCTGGTATGATGGACTTATGGATAGATTCCCTAATATAAAAACTATAGATGTGGCTGCTACAGGTGGTCAAACATCGGCTTCAATATTTGATAACACAAACGATGTCCAAGCGATAAACAACTCAAAAGCCGACACCTATATAATAGCACTGGGTATTAATGATGTTATCTATAGAGAGAAAAAGACTAATTCAACTACCTATACAACAGCTGAGTATATAAAAAAGCTTGAGGATCTTGTGGAGTATATTAATAGCAAAAACACCGAAAAACCAATTAAGTTTGTGTTTATTGCTCCGTTTGAATATGTTAATAAACATTCTTATCAAATGCCAAAATATATTCACCGAGAAAATACTCATCAGGAATACACAATTGCTCTTAGTAATTGGTGCAGTATGAATGGCTATGCGTTTACAGCACCTATGAACTATGTAAAAAACACATTAGAAGCTGTTGATAATGCAAGTGAATATACAGTTGATGATGTACACCCAGCTTATCCGTTAGGTACACAGCTTTATTCAAAGGCTGTGTACGAAAGCTCGGTGGTAGACCTAAATGGTTCATTAAGGATTTCTCAGAAATTCTATAATGAGTCTAACCGAAATTTTGCAGACTCAAATTATAAAACATATCCTATAGACTATCAGCAGGTTTCGGTAGATAATAATATAGTAAGTAAAAGCAGATTTACAATAAAAGACTATAACACAGGTAAGTATGTTGCTTTAAAAGAAAATAGCAAGGGTGAGCTTGAGCTGGAAGAATTAAGTAATATACCACACTATTATTATCCAGATGAAAATGGAGAGATTACAATAAATAATCTTCCTAAGGGTGGTTATATTGTTAATTTAAAGGACAATTCTCTAGGCTATACATCATATTTAGATACAAAAATAGTCTTTGTAAATGGTGGAGATATAACTACAAACGCATATATTCATATGAAAAACAATAAATAATCAGCCTTGAGTACAGCTTAAAGCAATGAATTAAACCTCTTTGCTACGGTAATACTACTAACAGTAATTACCGTACAGGGAGGTTATTTTTTTATGCAGTACAGCAAGGTGGAGATTTGTGGTGTAAACACAGCTAAGCTAAGGGTACTAAAGGAGTCAGAAAAAACCGAATTGCTGAAAATTATGAGAGAGGGAACACCATATGAGCGAGCTAAGGCACGAGAAGAAATGATAAGTGGAAATTTAAGGCTTGTGTTAAGCGTAGTAAAGCGTTTTACAAACCGAGGTGAATGTCCGGATGATTTGTTTCAGGTGGGGTGTATCGGGCTTATTAAGGCGATAGATAATTTTGATGTAACTGTGGGTGTAAAATTTTCTACCTATGGTGTGCCTATGATAATTGGTGAGCTAAGACGATTTTTGCGAGATAACAACAGCGTGCGAGTAAGCAGAAGTATGCGTGACACAGCCTACAGAGCTATGCAGGTAAAAGAGCAGATGACATCAGAAAATAACAGAGAGCCTACTATAGAAGAAATTGCGAAGGCATTAGAGCTACCAAAAGAGAGTGTTGTGCTTGCACTAGAGGCGATTGTAGAGCCAGTATCGCTGTATGAGCCTGTGTTTTTTGATGGTAATGACACGATTTACGTTATGGACCAGCTTGGTGATAATAATGATGAGCGAAATTGGCTTGAGGAGCTTGCGTTTAAGGACGCTATGGCAAGCTTGTCTGACAGAGAGAAAAATGTGTTGATGCTAAGATTTTTTAAGGGTAAAACACAAATGGAGGTAGCACAAGAAATAGGAATAAGTCAGGCTCAGGTGTCACGAATAGAAAAAGGAGCGTTAAACAGAATAAAAAGCGAGATGTAGTAATGTCATTAATAAAAATAAAAAATGTAACAAAGCAATATGTTTTAGGTGATACAATACTTAATGCATTGGATAATGTAAGCGTGAATATAGAAAAAGGTGAATTTGTAGCGATAGTAGGGCAGTCAGGTTCGGGAAAATCTACGCTTATGAATATTTTAGGCTGTCTTGACACACCACAAAAGGGCTCGTATTATCTTAACGGCAACGATATTTTTAACGCAAAAGAAAGCAAGCTGAGCCAGATAAGAAATAAAGAAATTGGATTTATCTTTCAAAGCTTTAATCTTGTAAGCTCACTGTCTGCTATCGAAAATGTAGAGCTACCTCTTATGTATCGTGGGTTAAGTAAAGAAAAACGCAAAAAGCTTGCCGAAAGAGCACTGAAAATGGTTGACCTTACAAGCCGAGCGAATCACCTGCCAAGTCAGTTGTCAGGTGGTCAACAGCAAAGGGTTGCAATAGCAAGGGCAATAGCCTCATCTCCACCATTGATTTTAGCAGACGAGCCTACCGGTAACCTTGATGTTAATTCGGGTAAAGAAATAATGAATATACTTTTCAGACTTCACAAAAGTGGAAAAACAATAGTTATGATAACGCACGATAGTGAAATAGCTATGCAAATACCAAGAATTATTGAAATTTCAGACGGAAAAATAAAATTGTCAGAATAGATTAAAGAATAAAACCTGTTATAAAAGTGTTGTAAAAAATAAATAAAATCTCAAATTGAAAAATATAATAATCAACAGTAAAATTTAAATATTTAGTAAAAATATCAAAAAATAAGTAGCATAAATGTCATAAAAATAAAGCTCTTTGGGAATATTGTATAAATTGAAATAAAGATTTTTGTTGACAATTACAAAATATCTGCTATAATATAATCAACAGGTAAGAAATGGTACCTGTTAATAAATAAAGCTCCGAAATGAGATTACAGGTCCAGAGTAGGCACGAAATTTTTAAGGAGGAATTTTTTATGACACCAATTATTGAACTACATGACATCGATGTTACCGAATTCCTTGCTGTGCTTGATACATGTCAGGGCAACGTATTTCTGGTAACAAGAGAGGGCGATCACTTAAACCTAAAAAGTAAGCTTTGCCAGCTTGTTGGTTTAACACAGCTTATCGAGGGTGGTAAGATTGCAGAGGCTTACATTGTTTGCGAAAACGCAGAGGATGAGGCTAAGCTGTTCAGATTTAACCTGTATAAGGATACAGGCGATGCTGAAATTAAGAAGTAATTAATTGTTTTAGTAAATATAAGCTAAATACACAGCTCAAAAATCCCTTACTGTAATGGTGAGGGATTTTTTGTACTCATATGATTGTTATTTTGAATAAAATGTGTTAAAATTCTTTTATAATTATAATTGTATTTGTGCTATGGAGGTTTTTATGGTTAATATAGATAGCAATATGAAAAGCGTTTTAGACGAGCTTAAGGCACAGCCACAGGTTATTGCCATAGCTATTGCAGGCTCAAGGGCAAGTGGAAATGGTGATGAGAAATCTGATTACGATATTTATGTATATGGTAAAGAAGGTGACTGTGTATCAGAGGCTGTACGAGAAGAAATTTATAATAAGTATTGCCAAACCATAGAGGTTGGCAACAAGTACTTTGAATACGAGGATAACGTTATATTGAATAATGGCATACCAGCAGATATTATTTTTAGAAGTATGGATATGCTTGTAAATATTCAGAAGTATGTTGTTGACAACTGCTTGGCAAGGCTAGGCTATACCACAGCTTTTTGGCATACACTTAATGTTAGTTGCGTTTATTATGACAAAACAGGTGAGTTTACAGCTGTTCAGAAAAAATATAATATCCCTTACCCAAAGCAGCTAAAAAGAAATATTATCGAAAAGAATATGAAAATGCTTAGTGGTGTTTTACCATCTTACGACAAGCAGATTAAAAAGGCTGTAGTTCGTAACGACCTTGTAAGTATATGCCACAGAACAACTGCTTATATAGAAAGCTATTTTGATGTGATATTTGCACTTAACGAGATGACACATCCAGGCGAAAAAAGATTGGTTGATATTTGTAAAAATAAGTGTAAAATATTGCCTAAGAATTTTGAAGAAAATATAAATAAGCTTTATAAAAATATGTATACAGATTATGATTTTTCTGTGCTTGAGGATATGTATGCAAATTTAAAGGAGCTTGTAGATGCTGAAATCTGACTGTTTTAGATTATGGATGAAAATTCATATAAAAAACGGTGGTAATTTATCTTGAAAAATGTTAAAATAAATAAGATTGAAAGTGATTAATCTTATTAGGGAGGTGGCAGTTGTGGAAGAAAATTTGCGTGTAGAGGATAATTTGAATATAAGCACAGCAAAAACGCTTGAAAACGCTATGCACGCAGGCAGATTGCCACACGCAATTGTATTAGAAAGCTATCAACTACAGCTGTTACAGGACTATACAAAAAAGCTGAGCCAATGGGCTGTATGCACAAATGCTGTTAAGCCCTGTGGTGTATGTAACCAGTGTAAAAAGGTTGAGTCGTGTAACCATCCCGATGTTTATACTGCACAGCTTACAGGTAAAAGCGAGGTTGTAAATGTTGAAGGTATACGAGGTATTTGCAGTGATGTTTATATAAAGCCTAACGAGGCAAAAACAAAGGTGTATATAATACCGAATGCTGACAAAATGCAGGTTCAGGCACAAAATGCCTTTTTAAAGGTGCTTGAAGAGCCACCACAGAATGTATTATTTATACTGTGTTGCACGTCATCACAGCAACTGCTGCAGACAATTCGTTCAAGAGTTACTGTGTATAAGCTTGGTACAGACAGCTATACAGACGAAAGAACTGAAAAGGCTATCGAAAAGGCACAGCAAATTGCAAAAGCTATTACAGCTAAAAAGGGGTACGAGCTTTTATGTTCTACATCCTTCAGTGATCGTAGCTTTGCAAAGGAAGTGCTAGATAAGCTTTTGGTTATAGTCAGCAATGCTGTAAAGTCAAGAGTAGCAAATATGAATTGCAATGCAACTGAACGATTTTTGGCAGATAGCTTAAATACGCAGAATTTAATTAATATTACAGATATAATTACCACAGCACAGGAAAGATTAAAAAGCAATATAAATATGAACTTGTTTTCGTCGTGGCTTTGTGCTGAATTAAGGAGGCAAAAATGACAGAGGTAATCGGCGTAAGATTTAAAAATGTAGGTAAGATATATTATTTTGACCCTGATTCAACACCACTCGAAACAGGTGATTATGTAATAGTAGAAACAGCAAGAGGTGTAGAGTGTGGTCAGGTTGCAATGGCTAACCGTGAAATAGACGACAAAGAAATTATACACCCACTAAAAAAGATGATACGTAAGGCAACTGACGAGGATATTGCAAGGCTTAAGGAAAATAAAGAAAAAGAGAAGAAAGCCTTTGCATTGTGTGAGGAAAAAATCGCACAGCATAACCTTGATATGAAGCTTGTTGATGTAGAATATACATTGGATAACAATAAAATTTTATTCTACTTTACAGCAGACGGCAGAGTTGACTTTAGAGCACTTGTAAAGGATTTGGCATCTGTTTTCCGTACAAGAATAGAGCTAAGACAGATTGGAGTGCGAGATGAAGCTAAAATGCTTGGTGGTCTGGGTGTATGTGGCAGACCATTTTGCTGTTCATCATTCTTAGGTGAATTTCAGCCTGTATCTATAAAAATGGCTAAGGAGCAAGGCTTGTCGCTAAGTCCTGTTAAGATATCTGGTACCTGTGGCAGACTTATGTGCTGTTTAAAGTATGAGCAGGAGGCTTACCTTGATTTGCTTAAAAAGACACCAAAGGTAGGTGCTATCGTAAGTACACCAGACGGTAAGGGTACGGTAGTAGAGCAAAATCTGCTTACAGGTGTACTAAAGGTAAGCCTTGATAAATCTCAGTCAGCTGTACCATCAACATATGCAGTTAGTCAGGTTAAAATTATTAAGGATGCTCAAATTCGCCTTGATAAGAGCGAAATTGAACAGCTAAAGGGATTAGAGTAATAATTATTACAGTAATAGCATATGTATAGTTTTACCTGAGCAGGTAAAATATAATTTTAAAAAGTTTATTAAAAGTGTTGCTTTTTTTAAAAGTAATGTTAAAATATGAGTGTAAGAATATTCAAGGAGGTGCTTTAGAATGGCTTATAAAATTACTGACGATTGCATTTCATGTGGTGCTTGTGCTGCTGAGTGTCCTGTAGAGGCTATATCAGAGGGCGATGGCAAGTATGTTATCGACGCTGATGCTTGCCTTGATTGTGGTGCTTGTGCTGGCGTTTGCCCTGTAGATGCTCCTGTTGAGGAATAATTTGAAGAGTATACATACTCTGAATATTTAGAGAGATAACGCAGTATAGGATACTGCGTTATTTTTTTTACACTATGCCATACAGAAGAACTATGGTAAGCTTATTTGTGATATACTATTTTATGCTAAACTTCATTTGAAATACAGAGATTTTTTCGGCAGATTTTGCACAGCAACGTTTTTTAGCGTAAAATCTGCCTTGAAAAATTTTTCCAAATAAAAATTGTATTTGCATAAAAATGCGATAGAATAGGACATATTGATTAAAATTTATATCAAATAATATCAGATAGTTTATATAAAAATGCTAAGGTTATCCTGTATAAAAAAGCATTCTGTTTTTTGGTATAATAAACGATTTTAATTTCACTTCTGTAAAAACCATTGTTTTTTTTTATGCTATTCTATATAATAGAGGTTGCTTAGATATGCTTATAATAGCGATAAAAAGGAGGAATTTTAATGGCAAAACACCAAAAAAGAGCGTTAAGCGTTGTGCTTGCATCTATGATGGTTGCATCAATGTGCTGTATGCCAACTACAGTTTCGGCTACAAATACAGAGGCTACTGCTTCTGCTGCAAACGCAGAGATTACGGTTTCTTCGGCTAGCACAGAAAAAGAAGAATCGGGCTCATCATTAGCCAAGTATTATTCAACAAATGCAGCAGGTTTTGGTGCGAACAAAACAATTTCTGTAGACGGTGATCTGTCAGATTGGGATAGCTCAATGCTTATTGCACAGGGTACAGCAAATGATGACCCTAGAGTATATCGTCCTAACTCAATGTACGAGGTAGGTGTTGACCTATATGCACTATATGGTGCGTATGACGATAACAATGTATACTTAATGTGGGAAATGACAAATGTTCAGGATGTAGTTGCTCCTAGCGATAACTACCCACTATCACAGGGTGTACTATGGCAAACACAAGAGCTACCGTTTTTTATCGCAGTTGATACTGGTAAAGCAAATACTGCAATTGGTAAAAATGGTGCACTTACAACAGGTGGTACTATCTGGAATTCAGGTATGACGCTTGATAACAGCTTCAATAAGCTGATTTCAATCAATACTAAGGGTGGTAATGGTCCTTGGGTATATGGTGGCGATAGCACAGGCTTGAACCCGGTTGAAATTTTAAGTGCAAAAACATCTAAGATTAAGATGAAATATGGATTAGGTATTTTAAGTAAAAATGTTTATGGCATTAACGGTGCTTATGGTGTGAACAACAAGCGTGTACCTGGCGATGTATGTGACAATTCAGCTGCATGGGTTGACTTTAACTCAAAGGGACACAAATCTTCTAAAATGGACTTCTTCTACGAGCTTTCAATTCCGTTTGATGAGCTAGGTATTACTAAGAGCGATGTTCAAAGCAATGGTATAGGCGTAATGCTTGTTGCTACAATGGGTAAATCAGCTATGGATTGTCTGCCAGCTGACCCTGTAATGACAGATCAGGCTGACCTTGACGACGCTGCTGCTTCTCAGGAAAACAACAGCTTCGAGAAGAGTGACGAGGATTTCATTACAGCTCCATTCGCAAGAATCGGTAAGGCTGAGGGTCCAACACAGCCAACACAGCCAACAAATCCAACTCAGCCAACAAATCCAACACAGCCAACTCAGCCAACAGCTCCTACATCCCCAACAGCCCCTACTTCTCCTATCTCAAGCATTACAGGTCAGCAGCAGGTTACAGTTAAGGCTGGCGACTCTGTAACATTTACAGTAGATGTAAATACAGCTAAGAAGATTGGTGGCTACAGAATTACTACAGACTTTGATGCTAATGGCTTGACACTTGATACATCATACAGCAATGATGGTGTTTCTACTCTAGGCGAAAAGAATGGTACAGAAGTTAATAACACATCGCTAACAGGTGAGGTTAAGTCTGCTGTTCTTGCTCCTGCTAATAACCCTTATACAGCAGCTAGTGGTGCTACACTACAGACAATTCAGCTGAAGGCTAAAAAGGCAGGTACATTCAACATTACTTATACAGTAGAAGAAATGATTGATAACAACGAGAAGGATCTTGTTACAAACTTTAAGCCTGTAAGTGGTGTAACATTCACAGAAAACGCTGTTGTTAATGGCAACGCTCCAATAACAGCTACAACAGCTGCTACAGAAATAGCTGTAAAAGCTGGTGATGTTGTAAACTACTGGGTAGAGGTTGCGGTTCCATCTACAGCACTAGATGTTGCAGGCTGGACAATTGATATGTACTACGATACAAATATTTTCGATATAGACGAAGCTTTTGCTGACGAGTATGGTTTTGCTGCAGGTACAAATGCAATTAACTATGCGCTTGGTTTATCACAGTCAGCAGTAGACTTCCCAGGTGGTAGTCTGGCACAGGCTGTACTAAACGACTCAGAGGGCAGAGCTAGTATTACAGATGCTAACCCTAATGGTCTGAAGTTTAAGGGTAAGACAACAAAGGTTGTATGTATTCAGCTAAAGGCTGCTAAGGATGCTGTAACAACACTTTCTTATCGTATGAGAGACCTTGTTGATACAAATCTTGAATATACACATATGAATCAAGAAACACTACAGGGTGCAAACGGTGTAACATTTGCACATCAGGTTAAGGGTGCTTCAAATATACAACCAACACAGCCAACACAGCCAACTCAGCCAACACAACCAACACAACCAACACAACCAACACAACCAACACAACCAACACAGCCAACACAGCCAACACAGCCAACAAACCCACCAGAAAATGCTACAACAGCAGCTACAGAGGTTACTGTAAAGGCTGGTGACGTTGTAAACTACTGGGTAGAGGTTGCAGTTCCATCTACAGCACTAGACGTTGCAGGCTGGACAGTTGATATGTACTATGATACAAATATGTTCGATATAGACGAATCGTTTGCTGATGAATATGGTTTTGCTGCAGGTACAAATGCAATTAACTATGCACTTGGCCTATCACAGACAGCAGTAGACTTCCCAGGTGGTAGTCTTGCACAGGCTGTATTAAATGACTCAGAGGGCAGAGCTAGTATTACAGATGCTAACCCTACCGGTTTGAAGTTCAAGGGTAAGACAACAAAGGTTGTATGTATACAGCTAAAGGCAGTTAAGGATGGTAAGACAACACTATCTTACCGTATGAGAGACCTTGTTGATACAAATCTTGAATATACACATATGAATCAAGAAACACTACAGGGTGCAAACGGTGTTACATTTGCACAGCAGGTTAAGATTACTTCAGCTACTGTAGAGTATCTAAAGGGTGATATTAACAACGATGGTACAATTTCTAAGGCAGATATGTATGCTTGGATGCAGATTTATGCTAACCAGAGCTTGGTTAAGCCAAGTGAGTATCAGTTAGCTGTTGGTGACCTTAATGGTAACGGCAGATACGATCTACCTGATAAGATGCTTCTAAACAGACTTGTTGGTTAATGTATAATTAATAACAGCCGAACAGGCATCACCTAGGTGGTGCCTGTTTTTATTAATAGTAAAATAAGTGCATAGTATTAAACTCTTGTGCACGGTAATTTAGAAAAGGTGATATAAGGATGGAAAAATATTTTTCGTTAGTAAAAAAAGCAACAGCGTTTTTTGTTATTACTGTTGTTATAGCTAGTATGTTTTCTGTATGTACATTTGCAGCAGATACAATTAAAATCAATGGTGAAGCCTTCAAAAAGGGTGACGTAGTAACCTATAATGTGATGTTTAAATGTGACAAGGCTTGTTCTGGCATTAATGCAAAGGTAAGCTATGACGAGAATTCGTTAGAGCTTGATAAAGAAAGCGTAAATGTGCCTAATATGGGTCCTCTGGCTATTTCAAATACAGATGAAGCAGGCTTTGTTAAGTTTATAGGTACCGATGTGGTAACAGGTATGGACTTTACAGAAGAAAAGCTGATGGTTTCAATGTCTTTCAAGGTTAAGGATGAGGCAGTAGATAGCGAGATTAAGTTTGAGCTAACAGAAATTATAGATGTTAATATAGAAAATGTTCCTGTTGAAAGCTATACAATAAACGAAAGTGTAGTAGCAGGTGAATATACAGGCGAAATAACAACACTGGGCGATGGCGATGATATTATCGAGCAAGATAAGAAAAACAACGCCAATAATAAAAATGCAATAAAACAGCCTATGAGCAAAACAACATTGGTTTGGTTGCTTGTAGGTGCGTTGATTGTAGTTGCTGTAGTTATAAGTGTTGTGCTTAAGTTTGTTAAAAAGTCCTCAGTAAAGAGTCTGTAAAATATATAGGCATATTACTTGGCTAGAAAAATATAACAGAATAAGCTATTAAAAAGCTGTAATCTACCATTTGAGGAAAGATTACAGCTTTTTGTAATTTATTCCACCATTTAAACAAGTATTGGCATAAGAACAGAAATTGTATTAATATAAAATATCAGGCTGTAGGTAAATTGGAGTTTGCTAATAAAAAAGAGGTAAGCGTTTACGCTTACCTCTTAATTTCATTTTATTAAAATTATTCGTAAAGTGGGTATTTGTTACAAATTTCAGTAACACCAGCTCTTACAGCATCTGCGTTACCCTCAAAGTCCTCGATTACCATAGCGATATACTCAGCAATCTTATCCATATCCTCTTCAACAAGACCTCTTGTTGTAACAGCAGCAGTACCAATACGGATACCACTTGTAACAAATGGACTGCGTGGCTCGTTAGGGACAGTGTTCTTGTTTACTGTAATATAAACCTCGTCAAGTCTGTGCTCAAGCTCTTTACCTGTTAGCTCTGTATCACGAAGATCTAAAAGCATAACGTGGTTATCTGTACCACCACTTACAAGCTTTAGACCTCTGCTCTTAAGACCATTAGCAAGTGCCTGTGCGTTCTTTACAATCTGCTCACCATAAGCCTTGAACTCTGGCTTTAGAGCCTCACCAAGACATACAGCCTTAGCAGCTATTGTGTGCATTAGTGGGCCACCCTGTGTGCCTGGGAAGATAGCCTTGTCAATCTGCTTAGCGTGCTCCTCGTGGCATAGAATCATACCACCTCTTGGGCCTCTAAGTGTTTTATGTGTAGTTGTTGTTACAAAGTGAGCATATTCCATTGGGTTAGGATGTGCACCAGCAGCAACTAAGCCTGCGATGTGTGCCATATCTACCATCAGGTATGCACCAACCTCATCAGCAATCTCTCTGAATTTCTTAAAGTCGATAACTCTTGGGTAAGCACTTGCACCACATACGATCATTGCTGGCTTACACTCTAATGCTATTTCACGAACCTTATCGTAATCAATGCAGTGTGTTTCTGAATCTACGCCGTATGGTACAAAATTGAAATAGCTACCTGACATATTTACAGGTGAACCGTGTGTAAGGTGACCACCCTCGTTAAGATTCATACCCATAACTGTGTCGCCTGGCTTTAGCATAGCAAAATAAACAGCCATATTAGCCTGTGCACCAGAGTGAGGCTGTACGTTAGCGTGCTCTGCGCCAAAAAGCTCGCAAGCTCTTTTTCTTGCAATCTCTTCAACAACGTCTACACACTGGCAACCACCATAGTAACGCTTGCCAGGATAACCCTCGGCATATTTATTTGTAAGTACACTGCCCATTGCAGCCATTACAGCTGGTGAAACAATATTTTCAGAAGCAATAAGCTCAAGATTTCTCTTTTGTCTTTTTAGCTCTAAATTCATAGCCTCAGCAACTTCTGCATCGTAATCATTTACAAATCCAATTGTATCTAAAACATCATTGTACATTGGTATTACTCCTTATATCTCAATTTTAGGCAAATAGCCTATTTAGTATATTATAAAACAATTTGTATGATTTTGCAATATGTTTTATTAATACATTAAATCAATGCAGTGATTTAATGTTCGTTTGACATATATAGTTAAAAGCTGTGTTTAGTGTTAAGCGTTGTTGATTGTGGCGATGATTTCGTCCATTCCGTTTTTGTTAGGGAAATGTCCACAATTCTGGATAATTTTACAGCTGATATTAGGCTTGTTCAGATTTGTGACAAACTTTTGAATGTTAGTGGTTGATGTTACAATATCGGTGCTGCCTTGTAGTATTGTGTATGGTATAGTGATTTTTTCTAAATCTGTACGCAGGTCAATGTTAAATAACTCTGACTTCAGAGAGTTATTTTTCAGATGACCATTAATAACCATAGCCTTGAAATCTTTAAATTTATAATCAGGGCTTGTAAGTATACCTGCTATAATTGTCAGCAACGGAGCATTTTCTCCTGATTTACAGTTATAGCCTTCTGTATATTTTTGTATCCAGCCCGTTACCTTTTGTGCTTCGTTTGTTGTGTGTGTTGATTTTTTCTTTAGCTCAGAAAGCTCTTGTCTTGCTTTAGCTGGCAATTTTGAAGCTTCCAGAGCAGAGTAAACCTCGTTGTTAAAGGTAAGCTCGTAAAGTACCTGACCATAGGTAACTACGCTATGTATAAGCTTATCGCACTCTATGCTGGCCTTAAGAGCTAATATGCTACCCCACGAAACGCCAAATAGAATTATTTTGTTGTCAGGGAATATAGCTTTAACCTCTTTTATAAGCTGAATTGTCATTTCTACAAAGTGATTTATAGTAAAGCTGTCGTCGATAGGGTGGTCGTTTATGCCACAGCCAAGCTGGTCCCAATATACCATAGTTATTTTATCGGTTATTTCTGGGAATAAGCCTCGGCATCCCACAGAAAACGGTATGGGAGAGCCAGGTCCTCCGTGTAGAAAAATAACAACGGGATTACTTTTTCTTTTACCCTCAATAAGTACCTTTTGAGAATAGCCACCAAGATTAAATTCTTTAATTTCAGAAATTTCGTTTTGTGTAATTATTTCTTTTCTGCTTAATTTTTTCATTCCAAATACCTCTATCTGATGAATAATTTTAAGTATTATAGCATAAAAAGGGTCGTATGTAAAATTTTAATAGAATTTAACGATTTAGTGTATGAAATCACTTTACTATTTTCCTTTAATATGTTAAAATGCACAAGTAGAGGAATTACAATTGGTTTCTTTACAGTAAATTTATAAGGAGAAAATAATAATGAATTCCAAGATTCAGGATAAAAATACGGATTTATTATTCCAAGCTATATTAAAGCTGGAAACACCCGAGGAGTGCTACAGCTTTTTTGAAGACCTTTGCACAGTGCCAGAGCTAAAGGCAATGTCTCAGCGTTTAGTTGTTGCCAGAATGTTGACAAGCAAAAAGGTATACAGCACTATAGTTGAAGAAACAGGTGCAAGTACAGCAACAATAAGCAGAGTAAATCGTTCTCTTATCTATGGCTGTGATGGTTATAAGCTTGTTTTTGACAGAATGGATAAAGAAGAGGAAGAAAAAAATAAAAATGCTTAGTTATTCTTATTTTGCAGATTACTATGATAATCTTACAAACAATGTAGAGTATAAGCAATATGCTGAATATATTCTAAAGCTTGCACAGCGTTATAATCACAACATGGGGATAACACTTGATTTAGCGTGTGGAACAGGCTCATTAACGCTTATTTTAAAGCAAATGGGCGTAGATATATATGGAGTCGACGCATCACCAGAAATGCTCTCTGTGGCTCAGGAAAAGGCATTAGATAACGAGATAACTGGTATGCTGTTTCTTTGCCAGAAAATGCAGAAGCTTGACCTGTATGGTACTATAGATACTTGTATTTGTACGCTGGACAGTATTAATCATATATCAAATATAGATGATGTTCAGAAGGTTTTCGAAAAGGTATCGTTTTTTATGAATCCGAAGGCACTTTTTATATTTGATGTGAATACTATATATAAGCATACTCAGGTGCTTGCAAATAACACCTTTGTGTACGACACCGAGCAGGTTTTTTGTGTGTGGCAGAATACACTGCAGGAAGACGGTACAACAGTTGAAATTGCACTTGATTTTTTTGAAAATATTGACGGAATGTACAGACGCTACAGCGAGGTGTTTACAGAAAAGGCTTATACTCACGAGCAAATTTCTTCTATGCTGGAAAAGGCTGGTTTTAAGCTTTTAGATGTGTTTGGAGAGATGAGCTTTGAGAATCCTAAGGAAGACTCTCAAAGAAATATTTATATAGCACAAAAATTATAATTAAGGAAAAGGTATAGATTGATGGATAAAATCATAAGATGTATAACTAGTGACGGAAGCATTATGGCAAGTGCCATAGTTAGCACAGATATTGTTGCAACAGCTCAACAGGTGCATAACCTGTCACCTGTAGCAACTGCAGCATTGGGTAGACTTTTAACTGGTGCTTCTCTTATGGGTGCACAGCTAAAGCAGCAGCGTGCAGCCTTAACTTTAAGAATAAAGGGTGATGGCCCTATTGGTGCGTTGGTGGCATCTGCAAACAGCAGTGGTAATGTGCGTGGCTTTGCAGAGAATCCTGGTTGTCGTACAGATTACTATGATAACGGAAAGCTGAATGTAAGCAACGCAGTGGGTAAAAACGGCTATTTGTATGTGGTAAGAGATTATGGTACAGGTGACCCATATAACGGCGTTGTAGAGCTTGTAAGTGGCGAAATAGCCGAGGATATTACATCGTATTATGCAAACAGTGAGCAGATTCCTACGGTTTGTGCACTCGGCGTGCTTGTAGATAAAGAGGATGGTGGAGTGTTGCTGGCTGGTGGTATGCTTATTCAGCTTCTTCCTGGTGCAACTACAGCAATAGCAGAAAAGCTGGAAGCAAATATTGGTAAGCTGGAGTCTGTTACAACAATGCTGGCAAAGGGTATTTCTACACTTGATATGTGTAAGCTTGCACTTGATGGTTTTGAAGTAGAAGTTCTAGACGAAATGCCAGTGAATTATTATTGCACCTGTAGCAGAGCTCGAGTAGAGCATAGCTTTGCTACCTTGCAGGATGAACAGCTAAGAGATATGGTGAATTCTAATGGCAATGTAGAGGCAGTTTGTCATTACTGTAATAAAAAATATATATTCACAGAAAAAGAAATTGAAGCCTTTATAAGCGAAAGAAAGGCTTCAGCTGACAAAAAATAAGAAAAAGCGAATAGCTGGAAATGGCGATTTTAAGCCAAAAATCGGGTGTTGAAAAAACTTTTTTAAAAAAATTAAAAAAAGTTTTAAAAAAGTGTTGACATTTATACGGTTATGGTGTATTATAATACTCGTCGCTGATGAGGACGAAAAAAACTCAAGCGAAATTTCCAGTGTGGGAGCATAGCTCAGCTGGGAGAGCACCTGCCTTACAAGCAGGGGGTCACAGGTTCGAGCCCTGTTG
>JAXJJE010000404.1:0-13606 GCA_036298405.1 Acutalibacteraceae bacterium | reverse complement strand
GGCATATTTTTCACCTGACTTCATAGACTATCCTTACAAGGCGACATTCTTGCTATGATATTCTATTCGTCAGATGAAATCTGACAGAAAATCTTATCTACTATTCAGAACTGAAATAGTGTATTATCAAAAAAATATAGGGAGAAATTATTTATGTTAAGTAAAAAAGTGTTATCACTTTTATTGTGTTCAGCCATTCTTCAAAGTACAGCTACACTTACAGCAGTTTCTGTAAGTGCTGAAGAAATAGAATACTCACAATCAGGTGCTTATGTTCAAGAAATTGCCGATAATGCAACATTACAAACTATAATAAACGTAAGCGTAAGTGAAATTAATTCTCGTGGCTTCGAATCAGCTGTTCAGTCTGCACTTAATAATGCAAGAGATAATGCCACTGACTCTAATATCTATAAAATAGTAGTTCCTAAGGGCTCTTACATTATAAAAAATGGTCTTAAAATTTATAGTAATACCTACCTTACACTCACAGGTGTAACACTGACACGTAGCACTGACTCGGTTGCTAATATGATAAGAACAGGTACAACCGATTCTGCTAGCTCAGGAGTGACAGGGTATTCAGCTTATAGAAATATTACAGTAGACGGAGGAATCTTGAACGGTAGTGCAACTCGTAATACTATGGTAAAGTTTGCTCATGGAACAAATATTTCAATTATAAATACTACTATGCGTAATGTAAATAACGGACATATAATGGAGGTTGCTGGTATAGATGGATTTACTGTGAAAAATTGTAGCTTTTCTGACCAGACTCTTGATTCAGCTTTAATAGGCTATGAGGCACTACAGCTTGATGTTTTAGTTCAATCGCATTTTGTAGGATACAGATCTGAGGATATTCCTATGAAAAATGTACTTATTGAGGGATGTAGCTTTAAAAACTGCCCTAGAGGTATAGGAAGTCACACTGCTATATTAAACAACCCGTTTAATGGAGTGAAAATAAAAAACTGTACTTTTGAAGATATGGGTAGTGTTGCTATACAAGGACAAAACTGGGTAAACTGTGAAATTACAGGAAATACAATTAACAATGCTCCAAGAGGAATAGCTGTTTATTCTACTATGGAAAAAGGCAAAGGAACATACACCTCTAGTACACTTGCTAATGAAGGTAATACCGTTTCACACGTATCTAACAGCTATATTCCAATGTCAAACCATAATATAGTTATTTCAGATAACATAATAAAAAAGTGTGGCTTTATACAGGATGTATACGCAAAATATGATTGTGGTGGTATTTCTGTTATAGGCTACGACCTGGATTCTGTTCATTCAAAAAATTCAGATGGCAGTGGTGGATTACCTATAGGTAATTATTATGTAAAGGGTGTTACAATCAAAAATAATACTATCGACACTAAAGGTCATGGTGTTCGTTTGGTTGATACAAAAACAGTAGCAGTAACCGAAAATACGATTAAATGCTTACCAAATGAATTTGATACTGCAAAATATCACGGTATTTATGTTTTTGGTGCAGAAGCTGATTCAATAACAAAGAACAGCATATCTAATGCTACTATTAATGGTATTTATGTTTATAACCAAAGTAATGTTGCTAAAATATCTAATAATAATATTTTAAATGCAAATAACTATGGAATTAGTATTGATAAATCAAAGGCTACTTCAATAAATTATAATACAGTAAATACCCCAAAATCAAATGGCATACACATAACGAATGGTAGCACCATATTTAAAGATATCTCAAATAATTCAGTTTATAATTCAGGTTATCATGGTATAGGCGTAGTGGGTGCATCTAATGGTGGTACAATTTCTTACAACACTATTACTAATCCTGCGAAAAAGACTGTTAGCATAAGTGGTGACAGCACTGCAACTGTTGGAACAAATTACACCTCTGCAGTTTCTTCAATTTCTCTTAATAAAACATCACTTACACTAGAAATAGGAGAAAGCTATACACTTACAACAACAATCAGTCCTTCAGATGCCTCTGCAAATTGCACATGGTTAAGCAGTGATACAAGAGTTGCTACTGTAACTTCAAACGGTAATGTAATTGCAAAAGGAGAAGGTACTACAACTATAACAGTACAAACCTCTAACGGTAAAACAGCAACCTGTATTGTAGCTGTAGAAAAAGATACCAGCACAGTAGCTCTTAACAAAGCAAGTATAACTCTTGGTATTGGAGAAACATACACTCTAACAAAAACAGTGACACCTGCAAATACAGTATGCACATTTTCAAGCAGTGATACAAGCGTTGCCTCAGTAGACTCTAATGGAAAAATAACAACCAAAAAGGCAGGGGTTTCAAATATTACAGTAATGACAGCTAAGGGTAAAACTGCTACTTGTATAGTAACAGTAAAAAATGCACCTGCTTCAATTGCACTCAATAAAACAAGCATTATGTTAGGTGTTGGCGAAACATTCGACCTTAACAGCTCACTACCAAAAAATACGGCTTCTTATAGCATTAAATATTCAAGTAATAGTACAGAGATTGCCAGTGTTGCAGAAGCTGGTGGCATAGTAACAGCTAAAAATGCTGGTACAGCTATAATTACAGCTACAACCTATAACGGAAAAACAGCTACCTGTACAGTAACAGTGAAAAATGCACCTACAAAAATTGCACTTAACCGAACAAGTATTGCTTTAGGTGTTGGCGAAATATTCGACCTTAATAGCTCAATACCAAATGGTACTGCTTCTTATAATGTTAAATATTCTAGCGACAGCACAGATGTTGCAAGTGTAGTGTCAACCGGTGGTATAGTAACAGCTAAAAAAGCTGGCACAGCCACAATTACAGCCACAACCTACAACGGAAAAACAGCTACCTGTATAGTAACAGTAAAAAATGCACCTAGTAAAATTGCACTTAATAAAACAATTGTTGAATTAGGAGTTGGCGAAACTTTTGCTCTTAAAACCTTTGTACCAAGTAATGCTGCCTCGTTTAATATCAAATATTCAAGCAATAACACAAGTGTTGCAAGTGTAGCGTCAAACAGTGGTATGATAACTGCAAAAGCAACTGGTACAGCTATCATTACAGCTACAACCTATAATGGAATACAATCTGCCTGTACTGTAGTTATTAAAAATGCTCCTGATTCAATTACACTTAATAAAACAAATATAACTCTTGGAGTAGGTGAAAGCATCGACCTTAACAGCACTCTACCAAGTGGTACAGCTTCTTACAGCGTTAAATACTCAAGTAATCGTACAAGTGTTGCAAGTGCTACATTAGCCAGTGGTATTATAACTACTAAAAAGCCTGGTACAGCTATAATTACAGCCACAACTCACAATGGAAAGAAAGCAACCTGTACTATAACTGTTAAAGACGCACCAAGCTCAATTTCTCTTAACGAAACAAGCATAACACTAAGAGTTGGCGAAACCTTTAAGCTTAACAGTATACTTCCAAGTGATACTGCTTCATACAGTATTAAGTACACAAGTAATAGCTCAAGGATTGCAGGTGTTTCATTATATAGTGGTCTTATAACTGCTAAAAAAGCTGGCACAGCGATAATCACTGCAAAAACCTATAATGAACAAACAGCAACCTGTACGGTTTTAGTAGAGTGAATAAAAATTTATTGATAAATTAATATTATAAACAACAAAAGCGATATTACAGCCTTTGGTTAATATCGCTTTTGCTTTTATAATATATAAATTATTGGAATTTAATTCTAGTTCTGTTGTAAACAGTGTATAAGATTTTTGAGCATTTTTTATCTGACAAATAGTTCTTAATAGTTATGGTATGAATTTAGATGAAAAACACATCTAAAGGATGTTTGATGGAACAGAAATAGTATGGGTGTAGGTAATAAAGTGATTGTTTTTTGATTAAAAATATTTTATAATAGCTAGTATAGTTAAATGTCTGAATGGAGGAGTCACAGTGATTGATGATGTAAAAAATAATTTTAATGAATATTGCTGTGTATTCAGACTTGCAAATTTTGCAATCAACAATACAAAGGGGAATGTTGATGACCTTGCTGTTGATTGGAGCAAAATTTATGCTATTGCACACGAATTAAGCTTTATAGTGCTTGTAAAGCAGGGGATTGACCTTTTAACAGGCGAAAATAAACCAAGCAAAGATATATATTTAAAGCTTTTAGCTGAGTATAAAAAGCAAATTATTATCGACTCAAACCAGCTTTATGAGCTTGAAAAGCTTGAGCGTAAATTTGAAGAAGAAAAAATAAATATGCTACTCCTCAAAGGCTCAAGCATAAAACCTATGTACCCTTATTCCTATTATAGATATATGGGTGATATTGATACGCTTGTAGAAAAATCAGATTTTAATACTGCACATAATGCTTTAACTACACTGGGATATAAAGAAAAAAGCTATGGCTCGCACGATAGAATATATACAAAGGAGCCATTTATAAGTCTGGAACAGCATTTTACAATATCTGAAGGTGATTCTAAGACTGTAGATGAATATTATAATAATATATGGCAAAAAGCGAAAAATAAGGCTGGATTTTCTCATATATTTACAATGACAAATGAGGATATTTATATTTATCTTTCAGTACACGCTGTACATCATATAAATTACGCTGGAATTTCTGCAAGAATATTTCTGGATTATTATGTATTTCTTGAAAAATATAGAGCTACACTGGATATGGACTATATAAATAGAATTCTTGCTAGCTTTGGTTATGTGGAGTTTAATAAAAGAGCTGTTGAGCTTGCATATAAATGGTTTTCGCCAGATGGTGTAGGTTTGAGCGATAACGCTACCGAGTTGTTTGTTGCAAGTAGCTCTACATATGGCACAACACAGCACAATATCGGATTGCGTACGGCAAGACTTTCAAAGAATGGTAAAAAGGTAAATAAGTTTAAATTTATATTAAAACAATTATTTCCACCATACAGCAGAATAAGAACAGAATTTCCTGTTTTAAGAAAATGCCCATTACTGTTGCCTTTTGTGTGGGTGTTATATGTAATTAACAGAATAAAAAAAACAAAAACAAAAAAATACTATTCAAGCATAAGCGATAAAACAGCTGTGCTTTATAATTCGATAATAACCGATTTAGGGTTAAATAATTTGTAAGAGAGTGTGAAGTGAATGAAATTAGGTGTAAGAATAGCTATTTTGATTTCTTTTTTTGTGTTGGTTGGTATGTTGGTAGGTATTAGTGTTATTCAAACAGAAGACCCAACCTCAGAGCAAATATTGCCAGTGAATAACGAAAATGCAATTACTACAACAGAAGCACCAACAAGACCACCCGAGCCAGTAACCGAAAGGATATCATCTGCCTTTTCTGAAAAAAAGCTTGAAGCACTTGGTAAAACTATTGATAAAAAGCTTAAAGATATGGAATTTAATGGCACATTCCTTGTTGCAGTTGGTGACGAGATTCTATACCACAAGGCAATGGGCTATAGTGATGTAGAAAAAAAGAAGAAGAATACACTGAATACTAAGTACGAAATTGGCTCTTGTTCAAAGCAATTTACAGCTGCAGCTATTGCAAAGCTAGAGCAAGCTGGTAAGCTTAGTCTTAACGATAATGTATCAAAATATATAGATTCAAAAATAATAGATAAAAAACTAAAGGTATATCATCTTATTAATATGTGTTCAGGCTTGCCAGATTATCTGAACGAATATATTTATTCTCTTGAGGTAGGCGAGAGAGATACAGATGCTACCTTTGATAAGGATGAATTTATAAAATGGCTTGATAAGCAAAACACAATTTTTACACCAGGGGAATATTTTTCATATTCTAATACAAATTACTATATTTTAGGTCTTATAATCGAGAAGGTAACTGGCAAAACCTACGAGCAATACTTAGAGGATGAGATTTTTTACCCACTATATATGGATGATTCTTCTCTTGTGATGACAGACACAGATTGCGAGGGGTATCTTGACAGAGATTACACAGAGGGTATTAAGGTAGATAGTACATATTTCTATTCAGCAGGCGAAATTGTTTCTACCACAACAGATATGTTAAAATGGCTTAATGCCTACAGCAGAGGTAAAGTACTTGATAGCTCAACCTTTAACAAAGCTATAAACATAGGTAAAGATGGCTTTAACTATGGCTATGGTTGGTTTGTGTGTGAGGATTATTACTATCATACAGGAAACACAGAGCTTTTCTATGCTATAGATATAGCCACAAAAAAGAATGATATTAAGGTTATTGGTCTATCAAATGTAAATGATACATCACTACAGCAAACTGGTCTTGCAGTTTTATTATCAGTAGAAAATCAGCTTTTCCCTGGTGAGCATAATGTTAAACCAACCGAAAAGCCAACAAAGGGTTAAAATTTAATTAGCCTGAACAGGAGGTATAAATTATGACAGCTTCTAAGTTTACAGCCTCAGCTATTATAGTAGCGGCTGGTTCATCAACACGAATGGGCAAGCAAATAAGCAAACAGCTGATAAAGCTTAATGGTACAGAGGTTATAGTACATACATTAAAAGCATTTGAGAAATCAGAGTCTATAGATGAAATAATACTTGTATGTAGAGAGCAGGATATAGAAATAATTAAAGAGTTAGCTAAAAGCAATGGTATAACAAAGCCTTTAAAGCTTACAAATGGTGGTGCAACCAGACAAGAATCTGTAAAAAATGGTGTTATGCTTGTAAACGATAATGCAAAATACATCGCAATCCATGATGGTGCCAGACCTCTTGTATTGCCAGCTGATATAGATAAAGCTGTAAGTAATGCTACCAAGTATAAATGCTCTGCTTTAGGTGTTCCAGTAAAGGATACAATAAAGGTTATTGATGAAAATGGAATTATCACAGCAACACCAAATCGCAGTAGTTTAATAGCGATATATACACCACAGGTATTTAATCTTGAATTATATAAAAATGCAATGGAGAAAGCTAAACAGGACAGGAAAGATTACACGGATGATTGTCAGCTGGTAGAAGCTCTGGGAGAAAGTGTATATGTAACTACTGGTAGCCCTACTAATATAAAGCTGACAACTCCAGAGGATATAATTATTGCAGAAAGCTTTTTAAAGGAACAGGAGAATTAAAATGAGAATTGGTCACGGATACGATGTACATAAATTAATAGAAAACAGAAAGCTTATAATCGGTGGTGTTGACATACCACACGAAAAGGGCTTGCTCGGTCATTCTGATGCAGATATTCTGCTTCATGCGATTATGGACGCTTTGCTTGGTGCTGCTGCACTTGGCGATATCGGTAAGCATTTTCCAGATACTGACGAGCGTTACAAAGGGGCAGATAGTATTCTGCTTTTAAAAGAGGTTTGCAAACTGTTAGATGAAAAGGGTTATACAATAGAAAATATTGACAGCACAGTTATTGCACAGGCTCCAAAGCTAAAGCCATACATAGAACAAATGCGTGAGAATATAGCAAACGCCTGCAATATAACAGTTGACAGAGTTAATGTAAAAGCTACTACAGAAGAAAAGCTTGGCTTTACTGGCAACAAAGAGGGTATAGCCTCGCACGCAGTATGTCTGATAAACTGATATAAATTTAGAGTTTAGTCAAAATACCTCAATCAAGCATTATTACCTTTATTGCTGAATATAAATACTACAAAGCTATATAATACTATTTCTGTTTTTTAAATAAAAATCTGGTAGAAAATCTTATCCAAAATTTAGGAACAGAAAAAGTATAAATTTGCAGTGTGGAGGTATTTTATATGTATAATGAAAACGGAAAATCAAAAGCATTTAAAGCCCTATTAGCTGGTACGCTGACAGGGCTGTTGCTTTGCAGTTTATTAATATTTTTATTGTCTTTCATATTGGTTAAAATGCAAAAGATACCCTACGATGCAATATATATTTTACTACAGATAATCGGTGCGTTTTCTGCTTTTATAGGTGCATATGTAACTGTTAGAATTTACAAAACATATGGTATGATGCTAGGACTTATAACAGGCTTTATTATATTTTTTATTGTTTTTGTTGTAGGTGTTGCTACCTGTGTAGAAACCCCGTCGGTTCTTACAATCACCAAGCTTGTTGCAATGCTGTGTGCTGGTGCTTTAGGTGGAATTATATCTGTAAACAAGAAGAAATCTATTCGAAAATATAAAAAATAAATAATTAATGATTAACAATTGTAGAAGAAATTTGTAAAAAATACCATTGAAAAAATAACCTCAAAATATATAATTATTATATATGAATGTATGATTTTTAGAGAGGTGTAAAAAGTTTAACTATGAAAAAATTAAAAGGAATTATTTTGACGTCGTTGCTAACACTTATGGTTAGTGCTGCTTTTGTAGCACCTCAAAGTGTAGGAGCTGTAGCATTGAATGAAGAATTGAAAGAAGAAATTAATACTGCTGATACTGTGGTGATAGTTGATGATGGTACACAAACGCCATCAGAGGTAATTATTTCTGACACTGAAATTTTTGAATCTGATATAACCTTTGCAACAGAGCAACCAACGTCAGCTACAGAAGAAGTGCAAGATGAAAGTTTAGTTTTGTCTCAAACGCAATCACCTGTTAAAGTGCCATCTTCTGCTCCTGATAACGAGCAAATCACTCCTTTACCAGTGGAGGGTCTTATCTATAGCAATGTAACATCTAACTCAATTACACTTAATTGGGATAAAAGTGATGATGTAACTGGTTATATTATTTATCGTATGGATAGAAATACAAATGGTAAATATGTAAGACGTACAATGATTAATGATAATCAGACTACAACCTATACAGAAACAGACCTTATACCATCACGAAGCTACTATTATCAAGTGAAAGCCTTTTTGTATGAAAACAGAACATATTATTACAGTGACCCTGTTACGATTAAACTAGGTACTACACCAAATACGGTGCAGAACCTAGAAGCAACAACAAATACAAAAAATAAAATTGCTTTTAAGTGGAGTAAGGCTGAGGGTGCTGATGGCTATATAATCTATAGAATGGATTATAAATCCAATAATCAATACAGGCAAATTGCAGCAGTTAACAGTAATGTAATAAAAATTACCAACACCAACCTTGAATCTGGCAGAGCATATTATTATCGTGTAAGTGCTTATAAAAATATTGCAGGAACAAAATTTATAGGTGATTACCAGACCCTAAAAACAGCAACATCACCTGATATGATCAAAGAGCTTAAAGTATCAGCACAATCTACTACACAAATCTCGATAAATTGGGATACGGTATTAGGTGCAAATGGATATATCATTTATAGAATGGATAGCTCTACTAATGGACAGTATGTAGCACTTACTACACTAGAAGGTAATTCAAATGCTTCGTATACAGATAAAAATTTATTAGCAGGCAGAGCCTATTATTACCGTATAAAACCATACAAAACGGTTGCTGGTAAAACCTTTTATGCTGATTTAGCAACCCTTAAAACAGGTACAGCAACAGTTACCCCAAGCTTTACTCTTAAATCTAATAATAAAAAGATTACAGCAAGCTGGACAAAGGTAAGTGGGGCAGAGGGATATACTCTATATCTGTCAGAAAGCAAAAACGGTGCATATTATGCACAGGCTAGTACAACCAAAGAAAGCATTACATCAAAGGAGCTTACACCAGGTAAAACCTATTATGTTAAAATAGCAGCCTTTAATCTGATAGATGGTAAACGTATTTATAGTGATTCTCAAACAACATCCATTGCTTGCAAAAATCTTGTTGAAGGCTATAATTTAGGTGATACTTTTGTAGAGATAAGCATAAAAGACCAGCGTATGTGGTTTTATAAAAATGGTGTGTGCTTAGCTTCTACACCTGTTGTTACAGGTACAAAAGGTATCTACGATACCCAAAAGGGTGTATTTAGTATTGGAGAGAAGAAATCTCCGGCAAGGCTTGTTGGCTCAAACTGGGATATTTACGTTAACTATTGGATAGATATAACTGATAGTGGCATAGGTATACACGATACGCCTTGGAGAACTAGTAGTGAATACGGTGGCAATACTTATACATATGATGGTTCAGATGGCAGCATACATACACCATATTCTCAGGTGAAGAAAATCTATGAAAAATGCCCAACTGGTACACCGGTAGTTATATATTAAAATCTATAAAATGAAGCAAGTTGTATTTTGAGTTATAAAAATATAACTTGCTTTTTAGTTTTAATCCAGATCTAATACTAAATAAAACTCCCGAGCAAGTTGTAATTTAATCAGCTTGTTCGGGAGCTTTGTTTTCATCTGTATTTTTTCTCATCTTTACCTTAGATAATGGGGTAGCCTTAGCAGCACTTTCCATTTGCTTATCAGATAAATGAGTGTAGATTTCTGTTGTTCCTAAATTTTCGTGGCCTAAAATATCCTGTAAAACTCTTATATCTACATTACCATGCTGATACATAAGCGTTGCAGCAGTGTGCCGAAGCTTGTGTACAGAATAGCCTGCACCATCTAAACCGATTTTTTGTAGGTATTTATTCACCATAGCCTGCACAGTTTTAGGGCTTATTCTGTTGTTCTGACGACTTAAAAATAATGCATCACGGTCTTTTATACCGGTAGCTGGTCGTACCTTTTTATATTCCTTTAACGCAGAAATACAGGCATCGTTCAAATACACCAATCGCTCTTTATTGCCCTTACCAGTAACCGACAGCTGATTTTCACCCTTAAAGCTATTTATATTCAATGCTGTCAGCTCAGAAAGACGCAAGCCGCAGTTTAAAAACAATGTAATTATGCAATAATCTCTTTCTCTATATTTTCCATCAACAGCGTTTAAAAGCTCTAGTGCTTCCTCTAGAGTTAAGTATTTAGGCAGTGATTTTTTAACCTTAGGTGCTTCAAGGTCTTGTGTGGGGTCAATACTGAGCTTAAGGCTTTTATGTGTGTGATATTTATAAAAGGTTTTTAATGAAGAGGTTTTTCTTGCACGGGTTTTCGCACTATTGTTACGATTGGTAAGAGAAAAATTCATAAATTCATAAATATCAGATATTGTTACTGATTTTATTAGGCTTATATCTATATCAGAAATATCAATTTCAGAAAAAGATACATCATCAGATACCAATCCCTTTTTTAGCTTGATAAAGCGAAAAAAGGTTCGCAAATCTAAGTAATATTCTTTAACAGTGTTTTGAGATTTATTTTTTACCGTACCTAAATACATAAGAAATTCTCTTATCATATCAGGCATATCGCTATAATCAATATAATTATTCATAAACACACCACCATTTTACAAGCTTAAGCTTTCACTTATACAAAATATTTTACCACGAAAAATTTATAATAGCAACCAATTTAAACATAGTATAAGTAAAGGATTGCTATTGATTTGTTAGAGGCATTTGTACCTTTAGTAGATATTTTTTTATTTCGTGATATATTATGGGATAAAAAATAAAAACGGCTTAAACAAGCCGTTTTTATGATATGTGGCGGAGATGGAGAGATTTGAACTCTCGCGTCGGAGTTACCGACCTACTGGTGTTCGAAGCCAGACCCTTCAGCCACTTGGGTACATCTCCATATGATTGATTAAAGAGGTTGCGAATGATTATTTAAAATACCTATATGTTAAAAAAACACTTCATTAAAGAAGTGTTTTTGGCGGAGAGATGGGGATTCGAACCCCAGAAGCGATTATAATCGCTTACATGATTTCCAATCATGCTCCTTCGGCCAACTCGGACATCTCTCCAAACAACATTTAAATTATATCAAATAAAGCACAAGTTGTCAATCAAAAATCTTTTAATAACAATTAAATCAATAATTTTTATTATTAAGGTAGAGCTAAAGCTTGTGATTTACTTCATAAATTTTTAAGATAAAGACGTGGTGGTTTATTAATAAATAGGAAATTTTCCAACAATTAAAAATCAAAACGTAAAAATCAAAACGGCAACCCAAAGTTAAAAACTAATGGTTGCCGTTTAAGTTATGCGTTAAATATTAAAGAATATTGCTGATCTAAAAAATTAATTTTCGGTTTCGTCACCAGGTACAAGCAATCCATATTTGCCGTCCTTTCTCTTATAAACAAGAGAAATTTCATCTGTGTCGGCATCCTGGAACATATAGAACTGATGATTTAGTAGATTCATTTGTAGAATAGCCTCTTCAACTGACATTGGCTTTACTGGGATTGTTTTTGTTCTTGCAATCTCAAAAGTATCTTCTTCATCATCGTCATCTGTATCTTCATATGTAAATTCGTAATCTGCCAAGAATGTATCGAAATCAGCACCTGATTTATGCTTCTTTTCTAGTCTGGTTTTATTTTTACGAATCAAACCACCTATAATATCAACTACTCTATCTACAGCATCGTTCATTTCTTCACAAGTGCTTTCAGCACGATAAAGCATACCGTTGTCTCTGATAGTAAGCTCTACTGTTTGGTTATTCTTTTGCAAAGTAACAGTAACATTTACAGAAGCGTTTTCAGTAAAGATTCTTTCGAACTTGCTTAGCTTCTTTTCGACTCTTTCTTTAAAATTATCTTTAAGGTTTACATTCCTTGCAATATAAGTAATCTTCATAAATTGTACCTCCGTGTTTCTGATTATCAAAGGTGTTTACTTCCTTTGATGTACACATTATAGCACATAATAAATAAAAAATAAATAGAAATTTGAAAATTTTTGTAATTTTTTCAAAATTATTACCAAAGACAATATATTTTAAATAAATATACGATTGCATTGCGTTCTGGCTAACTATTTTTATGTTGTTTTGGGATATAGACTCTGGTGATCTCCAAAGTAAAGGTGCTTGCTTTTATTGTTTTTTTGTAGGCTTCATATTTATTCTATCAGTATACGTATAAAAGAATTACAGTATATTAAATGCATAAATATTCATTAAATTTTTATACGAAAGATAAATTAGGCTTACAGTGTATACGAATGGTAATATCTAGCCTTTTTCAAATCTTTTTCTAAGCTTTTTAAGTGCTTTTGTTTCAATTCGTGATACATAGGAACGTGAAATATTAAGCATTTTGGCAATTTCTCGTTGTGGCTTTTCATCGTTACCGTCAAGTCCATATCGTAATGCTATAACCAGTTTTTCTCTTTCATCTAAAACCTCGTTTATATAGCTTGCAAGCTTTTCGCTTTTTATCTTAATATCAAGCTGGTCAACTATGTCGTCATTAACAGCTATTACATCCATTAACACCAGATTGTTTCCGTCATTGTCAGAGTCAACTGATTCATTTAATGAGATTTCTTGCTGAGTACGTTTATTATTTCTGAACAGCATAAGTATTTCGTTTTGGATACAGGTAGAAGCATAACAGCTTAATCTTTGAGCTTTGGTTGAATCAAAGGTGTTAATAGCTTTGATAAGACCGATTATTCCAACCGAAATTAAATCATCGTAGTTATTATTGTTTGAGTGATATTTTTTTACAATATGTGCCACTAATCTTAAATTGTGCTCTACCAGAATATTCCTTGCTTCAATATCACCGGTAACAACTCTTTCGAGATAATGCTTTTCTTCTTCGGCAGACAAAGGCTTTGGGTAGGTGTTTGATTGGGTGAGATGTAAAATGAATAACATAT
>JAXJJE010000403.1:0-6730 GCA_036298405.1 Acutalibacteraceae bacterium | reverse complement strand
ATACAGGTAAAACGCAGGGTGATTCTCTGCGTTTTTCTTTTGTCTTATTATTCTTTTATCATTATACGGTGTTGCCCTAGATATGTACTTTTTATCTCAAAAACAATTTTGGTTGTTTTTCTTCCTGTTTTTTTATAGATGGGAGCAATACACATATCAGATTTGTTATTTATCTCACGTACTGCTACTTCAATTACATTTCTTCTGAAGTCTTTAAAAGAAGTATACTTCTTTTCGCAATCAAAGCATTTTCGCAGCTCTGTAATTTCAAATTGTACATAGTCATTATAGTTACCGTTTATACCATCTTCACACTTAATTAATTCATATAATCTTATTGCATAGAATGAATTAAACTCCAAAATGTTTTTTATTTGGTATTGAGTGAACCACTTATCCAGTTGTAGTACATAAGGCTTTATTTCATCTGATAGTCTGAGTGTAATAGTTCCATTACCATCATATTTAGCAGTACTCAACCAATGGAATATTTCCCAGGGCTGTTTTGGATTACCAGTTCCTATGTAAACAACTGACTTCATAGCATTTTCGCATATCTCTCTTATGTTTCTATAAAGATTTGAACTATCAATATTAAAAAAGGTAGCTAAATCTGTTATCCTACAAGAGTATGTTTTTAAATCTTTATCTTCCTTAACAACTTGTGTTACTAAAAGGCGTATAAGTCTAGCTGTCTGAAGTGTCATTGATTGTTTGCCTTTTATAATATCATTTGCTGCCACAGTAAAATATTCAGAATTATACTGCATTTCATATTTCCTACCCATAAAATTCTCCTGTTTTGTTTCTTTTATATATCATTTGTCAAATCGATTTCTAAATTAACGAGAAATCAATTCTAATGAACTTTTTTCTGTTGTTTAATTAAAACCCACCTGTAAAAAATAAAACGACAGAACAGACTAAAATGAAAAATAGAGGTAACTATTCAATTATGTCATCTAGTAGCCCGTTAATGATTTTAGAATAGGAAGATTGGTTAATTTGTTTCATATTAGATAGTTTCTCATAGACACGAGATGATAACGAAATTTGAATTTTTCTAGCGAGTTTTTCTTCGGAAATCAGTTGTATGGGATATTTGATTTTTTCGTTAACACAGCTACGATATTCAAATGGAAGTGTTTCTAAAAAATTAACAAACATAGGATTATCCTTGTATATTTTATTTGCTTCTATTATTTCTTTTTTCAAAAAATAAGAAATAAATATTTTAAATTCTTCTATTTCATATTTGTTTATAGTTGGAAAATCGTCCAGTGAATCTAAGAAAATAGCATTTAATGTTTCTGTTAATGCTTCACAACAATTTGATGATGCACGTACTGCATATAAGTAAACACGGCGATTATTAATTTTGAATGTTTTTGGAATGTCTTTTAATGATATTCTTCTGTGAAGTATATCTTCAAAAATCTGTTCAGGCATTTTCTTTTTACAAGAATTAATCCTTGTTCCTCCTTTACTAAATGTCATTTTTATTTTATCAAAAAGCCTGTAAACATAATTTTCCTTTTTTTGCCGAAATAAAAAAGGACTAGCATTATCGCCAGTCCCTGTAAATTATTCGGTTATTTTTCTATTTTCTTCTTCAAATTCTCTTGAGCGAGCATCATTAGCAGAATAGAATTTAAGATAATCATAAATATCCTCATCATTCTTTCTGTATATATCAATCGCATCGTTTGCATCTAACACTAGTAAGCAGTAGCCTTTGATGATGGTATCAAAACGACCAGTATCACATATCTCATCTATTTCTCTGTCTTTTTTATCAAGTATTGAGTTCTGTAATGATTCTGATGTATTTACCCATTTAGGCTGTTGTAATTCATCTGAAGGCTTAAACTCTATTTTTTCTGAAGAAGGAATAAGTGTAGATTTTTCAGCCTCTTCATAAGTTAGAAAAAAAGTCTTATTGAATTCTTCGATTGGAAACCATGAAGTAAACATATCATCATACTCATCAAGCAAAAGGATATGAAGCTTGTTTTTATTAATAGCGTAACCATCGCATTTGGTTTTATATATTCTTTTATTTTGGTTTAATACAAAAACTTCAGTTCCTTCTGTTATAGGACAATTATACATTTTTGATAAACTTTCAATTTTTTGTCTTTCGTCAGCAGCTATTTCTTTTCCAAAGTTTGCAATATCAATTAAATTAGAAAGCGTATTTCTTAATTCTATTACTTCATTAATGAAATTATTCATATATATCTCCCATTCAATATTTATAGTTAGAATTATTCACAAAATTATCATATGTAAGTATTTTATGATATAATAAAAGGTTTTTTATAACAATTTGTTGAAGTATTATAATATTATATAACACTAATTATTTAATACATTTTACAATAAATACAATAAAAAAACAATAGACACACGATGAACAAGGTCCATTGTGTGTCTATTGTTTTACCTTTTTGATATGAATCTTTTAACTTCACATTTTAATCTTTTACCATCTTCTGATGTACCTGTAATAAGTACTGCTATTTTATCTCCTGGCATTGCTATTTGTGACATTTTAGCAGGTGGATAGCCAATAGCCATTGCACCATTAGGAAGTAAAAGTGTGTAAGTGCCATTTTTTCTTATATTCTTGATTGTTGCTATTACCATTGAGCGAACTGGATAAGCACTATTAAGCTCTGTGTAATTGATTTCAAGTGCTTCCTTTGTTTTTGCTTCAACCTTCATATTTTTATAGGTTTTTGCAAAGGTATCAAAATTAGTCGTATCTACTCTGCTTCGGTCAAGCTTAGTTATTATAAGTTTAACAGTGTCTCCAACATAATATTTGTTTCTTAAATCATATTCACCTGTTGATATTAAATCAGATGCAATAAGCTTTTTTTCGTATCCATTAATATTAACTCTTATTGAATTAAAGTAAGTAGCTACTACGGTAGCAGTAACTTCGCTGTTTTCGTTTATGATGTTTGGGTTTCTGGAACTGAAATAGAACCAGCGTAAGTATCTCATTTCAGCAAGTTCTCTGTCACCAGCAATTATACCTTCTTTTTCTCCTCTTATGCAAAATCTTATTTCTGCACCGAGCATACGATTTAGAACATCAGCAATCTTGACATCAGAGCTTCTTTTAATTTCTATATCAGTTGGTGGTCTTTTTAATTGTTTTTCTAGGTTACTTCTTGTGATGCTAACGATATTATTAATATCTATACACATCTTAATGGCAGGAATAATGATGTTAAATCTACCATAAGAAACATTCGCTACAACACCGAGTTTGGTAGTATGAGTTCCAACTAGTGTTCCAGTGAGTACTTTGTTATGAATATGAGCGTTTCTTAACGCAATCTCGTCTGAATTAAACTCTCTTTCAGATTTGATATTACCATTTGGATAATAAAAGTTTATAACTTTAAATCCTTCTAGAATATTTGGATTCGGAGAAAAGCTCTCGTCGTCATCTTCATCAATATCCTCTATTGCTGTTATAGAGATATCATTTGCAATGTCTGAAAAAGCTTCATCTATATCTTCAGGTTGCATAAGAGGAGCATTATTTCTAATATTAGGTGCTACCTCATCTTCAAATACTTCATAAGCTATATCAGAGAGTATGTCAGAACTAGGAATTAAAGGATTAATTTCTGATATGTCTATGGAGATGTTTGGGTGATTGTCTTGTTCCATTTTCATTATTTTTGCAAGGTAATAAACCTTGCGACTCCTTTCTTTTTATTCGCTTTGAACGCAGTTATAATTCTATCAGATAAGAGAAAAAATTATTTTCCTTTTTTTGCCAAAATAAAAGAGCTATTGTACTTATTCAGTAAAATAGCTCTTTTTTTAGATTGTTAATTGTTACTCACTTAAAATATAATTTTTTTAGATCCCCATAGCTAAAGATAGAGGCTTTATGGCGATATTTGCTAAATAAGAGGTTTAGAAAACTATACCTGATTTTTTAGGAAACTGTGGATCTTTTTTTGTAAGAGACAAAAGTCGACAAGCAGTTCCGTTAGGATGATTCTTTCCTGATTCCCAAGCTTCTACGGTCTTTAAGGATACACCAAGGAATTTAGCAAACAACATTTGTGTCATTCCTGCATTTTTGCGAATATCTTTAATTTCATTTGAAGTAAAGACTTCAATCGGGGTAATAGAAAGAGTTTTTGTATTAACCTTTAAATTACCTCTTTCGTATTCAATAGCTTCGTTTAATCCTATTTTAATTTCATCAAATACTGACATAATAAATCCTCCCTGTTTGCTTTATTTAAGCTGATTTTCGAGAACGTTGACTAATTCTCTAAGTTCATTTTTCAACTTTTGAAAGATTATCTTTCTTATTTTTAGGATATGCAGTAATAAGATAAATCTTTTTGTAAACCTCAAAGTAAATATATATAACACGAATGCTACCACTTTTGCTTCTGCGTTAAAATTCAAAACGTATTTTTCTAATACCATCAGTTTATTTAATAATAGCACTAGTTTTTGGATCAAGGAGTATTTCTTCCTGTAATCTTTTAAGTTGTTTTCGTTAAGTCAAAGCAATTTCAATTTGGAACGAAACATTGGAAGTTGTACGTAAATTCGGGTTATTTATTATTCTTCCTCATATTTATATTATACCCTATTAAATAGGGTGTTTCAATAATTTTTTAAGTTAACTACCCATCACCTAAAGATTATAAGCAGTTTACTACAAGTTGCGAAAACTTTCAATTTCTGTAAAAATAGTTATTTGAAAAATTTTTAGTTGTTGCTTACATCAAACATCATTCTTTTAACACTTTCTGCTGAAAGAAATGCAAGATAATTCATTTTCATAGCCTTGATAAAAGCTAAAAAATCTTCTCTGTCTGCTGGGACTCGAATAACCTTTTCTGGCTTTCCATCAGGCTCAATTATTCTTGTCTTCGGATTCGTTTTGCCCGGTCCTTCGTAAGCTGTGATAACAAAGGGAAAACGACTACCTGGAGAGATTGTAAAATATCTGAAAATAGCCTTACCATCAGCTCGCTTTGCCTTTTCCTCGTGAACACCACCTAAATTAGATTGCCATACGGCTTGAGGATATTTATTTCCTTTATCCAGTTCGGATTTTATTAATCTAGCTAGATGACCAGACTCAACATCAGCTATTAAAGAGAGTAGGAATTTTGTGTTAAGATAAATTTCAATATTTTGCAAGCATTTGAAAGTTTGTGGATCATGTTCTACAAAAGATAGATGTTGTCTTTTGTAATGATAGAAGTCGTGTTTAGCTTTTAAAAACACTTTATTGGTATGAATACTATAAAATGTGGTATCCACAAAATTATTTTTTGGAGATTGAGTTGTGTTATTTTGATTTTTATTGTTATTAGTATTTGTTTGTACAGCATTTCTGGTAGTTCTAGCTGGTACAGATGGAAGATTACTCATAATTATATTCCTTTCATATAAATTTACGAATGTCAAAATCAGAGATGGATTTTATTCATTTGAAAACTCTAGCATTGGTATAGTTATTTAACTTCTGTTATATTTAGTTCTTCACAACATTTATTTGCAGAATCTTCGTCTTCAAATAAATAATACTCACCGTTTTCTTTTTCTGCATATTCGTTTGTTTGGATGTCATAAATGATGAAATCATATTCAAAGGCATCACTTGTCGTTAGAACTAAATAACGGTATCCGTGATAAGCAAGAGTGGAGACAAGTTTTTCGTATATAATTTCGATGTCTTTATCATTTATATCAGTAATCGCATAAGCATTGTTATGAAGAGTATTGTATCCATCTATTAGATTGCTGTTGGAATAAACGGTAGTTTTATCGGAAGTTAATTCAAACGATAATGAAGTGTATAATAGATTTGGGCCACTAAGATAAAGTTCGTTTTGCAACTCGCTATAATCAAATACAACACGGTAGTATTTATGTTCCTCTTGATTAAAAGACATCCATACAAAATGTTTGCTATCTGGGTACGAAAACCATCTGTCGATGTTTTTCTTTTCAATTTCTTTTATCACTTCAGTCAAAAGAGTTTCAAATGTTTCATCTGTGTTGTTGTAGCAATGATAATTTGCTTTATAGAATTGCTCAGAAGTGATTCTATTTCTTTTAGCTACGGACCAAATGCTTTCAAAGAAATTTTGATTGCTATTGTAAATATCTATAACTTCTAATATAGGAATTGCTCCATAAAAGAAATCATTTTTTCCATTACTTAAATCGCTTTTGAAAATTTCAAGATTTTCATTAGAGATATGATACTTGATTTTTATAATATCAAATTTATCTAGCTTTGGAATAAGAGCCAGAGAACTACCAGTTGTCCAGTGTACATGAATTTGTTTTGCGTCATCAATATGTTGCACAACACCTGTTATCCCTTTAGGAGGAGCTTGGATGTCCTTCATTTCGAGAAGAACAACTAAGTCTCCTATTTTTACTTCTTTCAAAATTTTTCAATCCTTTCTTTTTGCTTTTCCAGCCAGCGTGACTAATGCTGGACTTTTAATAATTTCCTTTCTTTGGTTTATAAAATAAAAAAACACCTACTTTGAGTGTTTTTTCAAACAATCAAAGTAAGTGTATTTAACAAAAAATTTATTAGCTAATAGCTATTTGCCTGTAAGAGATAATATTCCCTTTAAGGCGACAAATTGAATTTGTCTTCAAGTCTTGCTTCATCAGAATGAAGTAAGCTAACTCAAATGCTCTTAATGGCATT
>JAXJJE010000402.1:0-5491 GCA_036298405.1 Acutalibacteraceae bacterium | reverse complement strand
GAACCAGGAGCGTTACCCTCTGGACCAAAGCTGTTAGCCCATGAGTGGTCTTCTACTACCTTAAACTCGATACCACCAGCGTTAACACCTGTGTAAACCTTCTGGAATACACCGTTACCGATGTCTGTCATATCATTGTTTCTATCTGCTGGATCCCAGTTTGAACCACATAGGTTGTCTGTACCAGCTACTGTGTATGTATGAGCTGGAGCCTCTGTTGGAGCTGCTGTTGGAGCTACTGTTGGAGCCTCTGTTGGAGCTGCTGTTGGAGCTTCTGTTGGAGCTGCTGTTGGAGCCTCTGTTGGTGCTGCTGTTGGAGCTGCTGTTGGAGCTACTGTTGGAGCTACTGTTGGAGCTTCTGTTGGTGGCTCTGTTGGGTCCTCTGCCATTACGCACTCATAACCAGCACATAGTGTCTCTGGATTGAATGTAATAATAACAGCCACAGCACCTGGTTCAATATAAAGCATAGCGTCTGAGTTTAGACCCTCAGCTAGACCCTTATCGTTATAAGTTATTTCCCAATAACCGTCCTGTGCAACCTTATAAGATACATCGCAATCCCACATCTCTTCAGTTACATCAATTCTAACAGAGTAGATACCATCAGTACCTTTTGTCATCTGGTACTCTGGAACTGCTGGATCCCAAGCTGGGTCGAACAGTGGCTCGTTACCTACTGCAAAGTATGTATGCTCTTTTGGAGCTTCTGTAGAAGCCTCTGTTGGTGCTGCTGTTGGAGCTTCTGTAGGAGCAGCTGTTGGAGCCTCTGTTGGAGCTTCTGTAGGAGCAGCTGTTGGTACTACTGTTGGAGCTTCTGTAGGAGCCTCTGTTGGAGCCTCTGTTGGAGCCTCTGTTGGTGGCTCTGTTGGATTCTCATGATTGCAAACAACATTGTGCATTAGATTAAACTCAACATCACCAATTGGTTGTTTTGTTTCTTCATCTTGATGAGTGTAATTTAAATCTGTATCAACTAAATCTCTCATTCTGTAACCAATGAAGCCTGTGCCATCATTGATAGCTTCTAGCTGAATACAAACTACCTTTGTTGTCTTACCTTTGAATTTTAGACCATTAGGGTTAGCGTCAGTAAAGCTTGCTACACCACCATCTTTAAATGTACCCTGTGTAAGAGCACCACCTGGGAAGTCTACCTCTATATCTGACATACCTAATGCATATTCAACAGCTCTTGTACCTGATGCGAAGCCATAGCCATCAGCAAAATCCATATTTGTCTGGAATAATGCATCATCATAGTACATATCTACTGTCCAACCAGCAACATCCTTAGCTGACTTAGGTACAGTTACCTCTACCCAATAGTTTACGATGTCACCCTTGTGAACTGTAACCTCTTTTACGTCGTTCATTTGAACACCTGTAGGAGCCTCTGTTGGAGCCTCTGTTGGAGCTGCTGTTGGTGCTTCTGTAGGAGCCTCTGTTGGTGGCTCAACGTAAGTTGAACCAGAAATCTCCATAGTCATCTCATTTACATAAATAAGTGGACCATAGCTTGCACCATATCTTACAAATTCTGGGAAATATGCACAGAATGACTGCTGATTTCCAAGTGAAGTATCTTCTGATACATGGAAGCTCATCTGGCAATACATATCGCCACCTTCAGTTTCTGTAAAGTGCATATCCTCACGCATCTGCTGGAACTCGTCTGACTCTGCACTAAAGAACTGTGAGAATACAAGACCAAATGCGTCCCAAGTAGGAACATCGTTCATACGGAATGCACCGTCATCAAAGAAGATGTCTCCGTCATCCCAATACTTTTCGATTTTCTCTTCAATATACTTATTGAAAGTAATATCGTCGTTATACTCTAAAAGAGAAGCGTTTCTCTTAGGAATATACTTACCGATAAACTCAGCCTTGTTTTGACCTAATGGAACCTCCATATCGCCACCAGGACCAAACAATTCTTCAAGATTATCCTCTTCTTTAAGGTCATATCTTAAAGATAGGGTACTTGTATAAGGCTCGTCTGAAGATTTGATAAACAGCTTTACTGTAATATCATCGCCACGATTTGCCTTAATAGTTGTCTTCTGGTCCATTTTATAGCCCAGATGAACATCTGTACGATCATAATCTCTTATAAATGAATAAAAATCAAGTGTTACAGGGTCACTTGAATTGCTCTTTGTTGTATCAACTACTTCAGCTGCAGAAGCTGTTGTTGGAATAATTAAGAACATACTCATAATAAGAGTTAAGCTCAATACAATACTAACTAAACGTCTACTCATTGCTTTTTACCTCCATTCTTAATAAATTATGATTAGACATATTAATTATATATTAATTTTTTGTAAAATACAAGAATTGGCTTGTCGAAAAGAATTTTTCTCCCTTTTGCTGTTTAACAAGAACGCTTTTTATGCAAATTCAATACAAACTGTTATCACTTTATAAGCTTTTTGCTGAATCAGAAAGATTTTTTATTTATTCTATAATAACTCTGTTTTCTTGCAAACACTCATATTTAACTTAATTTATCGACTGATATATTATTAAAATCCTGAAACAAACATAGCTAAAACTATATCGGCTTACGATACAGTTTCAGCTATCTAAATAGAAAAGGGAGCTAAACACCCCCTTTTTCTTTAAGCTTATTCTATTTATTACACGCTACACAGAGCATGATATGATTCTGAAATCACATTTACTCAATTATATATTCATAATAACTATCAGCGTCATAGTCAACTTTCTCGTGCTCCCATATCTCTGGTGTATAATACCTTATATGGTCTATTCCCAAATGCAAATAACCGTCATCTAAGAAACAGAATTCTGTTGCCATAACTTCAAGCACATAGTCAGTATTTTCCCAAATAAGGCTGTACCCCAGCACACTTCTTTCTGTATTAATATCTGCTCTATTTATAATAATTCGTGTAGGGCTACCTATTTTTTGAATAAGTGCATCTAGTACAGGTGAGGTATTTTGTAAATTATCCCATATAGGCTTGTTACCTATTTCAGGTTCAAATGTACCTCTTAGTGATTCTATAACATAAGGCTCTGTATAAAATCCAAAATCAAGCCACCACCAATTATTTTTATAGCACTGTGATAAGCTTATTTTATCATCAGAGTGATTGTCAAATCTAACTGTTGGCATATAAACATCGTCTTCTGAATAAATCTCATACGACTGTGTTACCATAAAGTCTGATGTGACTGCTTCTCTTATTTCATCATAATACTGACCCTCACCCTCAATTTTTGAAAAATCAATAGGTAAAGTGAAGTTTTTATCAAAAATATAAGCAAGTCCTTCTGAGTCTTTAGGCTCAGTTTTTTTCAAATTAGGTAGCCAGTGATTAATTCTGCCATTTATTTTTGTAATATCATTCTCAACTTGTTTATTACTGCTATCTTTATCATCACTTTCTTTATCTTTATTTTCTTTGTTGTCAGCTTTTTTATTATCGCTTTTTTCATCATCGCTATCTTGTGTTTTATCTGATTTTTCACTGTAAGAGCTGTTTTTATCCTCATTTTTTTCGCTTATATTCAGCCCACGATCAACACTACATCTTACTGTAGGTAAAATAAACAGCATAATAGAAAGCAATATTCCTGTGATTTTCAACAATACAACCTCCCCCTTTAGTGTTGTTTTTATACATATTATAATACACTATCATTGAATTTTCAATGTATATTACAAATATATACACTAAAGTAGAAAATTGAAGTTATAATTAAACAAGCAAATTGTCACTAAGCTCTGTATCTATAGCTGATACATTTGAAAGCTTGCGTTTTATCTGGCGTGTGCGTACACCCACAAGCTTGTCCAGCTCGCTATTTGCCTGATTTAATCGTTGCTGTGTCATATTAAGCACATCTTCGAATTTATCAAATTCATTTTTTACCGAGCTAAGCACATTCCACACCTCGGCACTACGTTTTTGTACAGCCAAGGTTTTAAAGCCCATTTGCAGGCTGTTAAGAAGTGCCGCCATTGTGCTTGGGCCTGCTATATTTACCTTGTATTCCCTTTGCAGAATTTCAACTAAACCACGATTTACAGCCTCGGCATATAAGCCCTCGCAAGGTAAAAACATTATTGCAAATTCAGTGGTATGTGGTGGCTCTATGTATTTTTCGTGAATGTCCTTTGCTTCGGTTTTAATTCTTGTGATAAGAGTTTTAACGGCTATTGCAACTTCTTCTTTGTTGCCGTTATCCTGTGCGTTTAACAAGGCTTGGTATGTATCGGCTGGGAATTTTGAATCTATAGGCAGATACACCGAAGAATTGTTATCATTTGGTAGTTTAACTGCAAATTCTACAGGATTTTTACTGCTCTTTTTTGTAACAACATTTTCTTCGTATTGCTCGGGTGATAGAATTTCTTTTAATATTGCACCAAGCTGAATTTCTCCTAAAATTCCTCTGGTTTTAACATTTGACAACACCTTTTTAAGGTCACCAACGCCAACAGCAAGGCTTTGCATTTCTCCCAGACCCTTGTACACCTGTTCAAGTCGCTCGTTTACAAGTGCAAATGACTGTGTCATTTTTTCATCTATGGTTTTCTGTAGCTTTTCGTCAACTATCACACGCATTTGGTCAAGCTTTTGATTGTTATCATTTTGTAGATACTCCAAACGCTTTTCAACGGTTTCTCTAATCTTTTCTAGACGAATTTCATTTGTATCACTAAGCTTTTCCATTCTTTGTTCCAACAAAGCAAGCTTTTGATTTTGAGTATCATTTGAAAGCTTTTGACTTTCAGCAAGAACCTCTGCCATATTTTTTATTGAATTATTTAGTGTTGTATTAATTTCGATACGATTATTTCTGTTTTGTTCAGAAATATATTCCTTTAATTGATTGTAATTTTGTGTATCGTCTGTTGGCTTTTCTTTAATTTTTAGCAATAAAATTAAGTTTATTGCAGTTAAAACAATTAACGCAATAACACACAGTAACATAAATATATCCATTGTACTCTTCTCCGTTTGCAAATATATTTGAGTTAAAATACCCATAACCCAAGTATATATTTGCAAACAGAATAAGTCAACAGCCTTTAAGGCAACTGTACCATTTTATGTACAGTTAAAGACAGTTTCTACTGTTTTTTCACAGTTAAGTGGAGAATACAGAAAACTATCCATATGGCTTTCTGTAAAGAAGTATTTAGGCGTATCTGGCTTATATTTTTGCTCGAAGGTATCAATAATTATAAGCTTGATTTTCATACGCTCGGGTATGATATTTTTTATGTACACACTCGCTTGACTACCCGAGGTTATACCGTCTTTAATTTCTGCAAGACCAGCAAGATTTGGGGTAAGCTCTACAAAAGCACCGTATTCCTCAACTGAACGCACAACGCCTGCAACGGTTTCTCCTGCTTTGAACGCACTTGCGTTTTCCTCCCATGTACCAAGAAGCTCCTTATGTGTCAGATTGACTCTGCCATTTTCTATGCTTCGTACTACTGCCT
>JAXJJE010000401.1:0-2495 GCA_036298405.1 Acutalibacteraceae bacterium | reverse complement strand
TCACTTGACGAGCTACCCTTAAAGATGATATAATTGTATTAACAATATCGTGATACTCTACACTAAGCGAATTGTTAAAAAGAACATCAACTTTAAGACCTAGAAAGGAAGTCTATGCCAAACGACTTACAACTAGATGCATACTTCGACACTTGCTCTGAGTTCTTAGATGAGCATCTCAAGGACGCAGAAAGCGAAGATGACAAAGCAAAGTTCGTATATGCGATGTTTAGCATCGCTACTCAAGCAAGGTTAGGAAGAACAGCCGATAATGGTGGCTCATCTAAGGCTGAGCGAAAAGCAGCCGTGTCGGCAGCAGAGAAACTGATGTTAGAAATAGTCCGTGGCACTGCGAACACTGCCAGACGATATATCAACGAAGGAAACGATTAAAGCCCCAACGCAAAAAGCACTCATATAGAGTGCTTTTTCGTGGTCGATTAAAGTAAGACCTTAAAGTCAAGACCCACTGGTATACCAAGACAACAGACCTTAAAGTAAAGCTTAAAGCTTCAAGACCCCTGGAACCAGCCCCCAGATACACCTTAAAGTAAAGCCTTAAAGTAAAGGCAGTTAAGTAAAGACCAAAGATTAAAGATTAAAGCATAAAGCCCCGAACCTTAAAATAACCTTAAAGAAACCTTAAAAGAACCTTAAAAAAATACCCCCCTGTGTTTTTTCTAATGATATTCTATCATAAATGCTATGATATACAATATCATAATTGTGATTAATTTTATCATTATATAACCTTTTGTGATAATGCAATACCCCCCCTGTATTGCATTATCATTTTGTGATATTATTGCATATTTTGCACAATTGTATGCTTCAAAATATGCCTTACAACATCACTATCTTCATTTTTGTTGTATGTCTTAATTGCATACTTGCCATTATCTGAATATATCTTTTTGATATCTTCATATAATTTTCCATTACCTATTACCACATAATTTTTGCCTTTTGCTATCTGATAATAACCTATATCATTATTATCAAAATGCTTTGCTAAATTATCTGATAATTTTGCAATTACAACATTGCCATCTTCCACAAAAATTGCCATTTTTGCATTTTTTGCAATATCAAAACACCCAACTGCAATATGATTTTGATTACCTTTTTTATCTAACCATAAACCTATTGTATATGATGTTTTGATACCCCCCCCTTTTTGCAACTTTTGCCTTGCATATTTTTGATATTTTGCAACATCAAAATTATTGTTGATATTATCTTTTGCCATAATAATATGACCTACTTTCTGTTGCTTTTGCAACTTATGTTAATAATGCACAACTGACTTGATAATGACTACTTATCTTTTATCAATTGTATGATATTATTATATCATATAATACTTAAATTGCAATACTAATACACCCCCCGAAGACAAAAGAACAGATATGTCCCACACAGAAAACCAAGCCTTTATTAAATGTTCCACCAATTCTTATGCTATGTTCCACCAATTTTTAATCTATGTTCCACCAATTAAATAACTACATTCAATTCATATTCCACCCCCCCATAAGTCCTTAATTATCTTCCACCCCCCAAGCCCCACCACTACGATTTATCAAAAAAGTCATTATCAAGTTATTGACTTTCTAATTAAATGGTGGTACAATTAAATTGTTATGAAAACAATATCATTAATTCTATCATTCATTGTTGTCTGTATTGCAGCGTTACCTGCTGTGTGGGCTTATGGTATCATCGCTGATGCTCTAGCCAATGCCCCCGCACCGCTGTGGATTCTTGCAATACCATGCCTTGTTATGATTACAATGCTGGTCGGCAGTATCGTGATACCGTTCGTCGGTGGCATCATCAATGCGATAAACAGTGACTTCCCTAAGACTGGTCATAAGCATTAAAATGTAGTACAATTAAGTCATGAATGATGACGCTACTACTATCGAAGGTCTAGACCCTGAATTTAAGGTCTTACCTCTGTCTGCTTTGATGCCAGACCCCAAAAACCCTAGAGTTCATACTGCTGAGAATATCAATGAAATTGCCGAGTCAATTAAAACGCTTGGCTTCACAAACCCAATTCAAGTCGTACCTATCACCGACGATGCCGAGCCTACCTATCGAATTATCGCTGGGCATGGTCGTTACCTTGCCTTGAAGCAATTAGGCGTTGAGGTTGCACCCTGTGTGATATTGCATCACTTAGAAAATGACCCTGCTCGTGCTATGGCAGCGAACATCGCCGATAATGAAATTGCTTTGCACTCGTATTATGACGATGAATTGCTTGCTATGACCTTAAATGAATTGCAGGAAGCCTCTGAGATGCTTGTAACTGCATCTGGTATTGATATGGATAGATTCATGGACATCGCCTACGGCAATGCCGAAGTGTCTGAGGACATCTTTGAAATCAATGACACCAGTGTTGCTGATTTTAATGCGAAGATTGACGGTGGTAATAATGTCTTTGAGAATTACCAAAATGAACATATCAAAACAGGCGATGTATT
>JAXJJE010000400.1:0-10109 GCA_036298405.1 Acutalibacteraceae bacterium | reverse complement strand
TGCATCAATAGGACCATTACCCTCGCCAGAAATCTGTACATCGGTAGACTCATCACCATTTGTACGCAACACACCTGTTACTCTTATCAAATGTCCACCCTCGCCTATTTCGGCAACTGTTGGATGACCTACAAGCTCATACTTTCTTACTGCGTTAATATAGTTATCCTCAAAAATTTCAAGTAGCTCAGCAGGCACAAGCTCTCTGCCTAGCTGGTCACACTTTTTCTGAACAAGCTGGCTAAACTCTGGGTGCATCTGCTTTGGCATTTTATAACCATATGTATTAGCCATAACAAATGCAGCACCACCCTTGCCCGACTGTGAATTAATACGGATAATAGGCTCATACTGTCTGCCAACGTCAGCTGGGTCAATTGGAAGATAAGGGATTTCCCAATACTCTGTATTTGAATCCTTCATATATTCCATACCCTTATTAATAGCGTCCTGATGTGAACCAGAGAACGCTGTAAATACAAGCTCACCCACATAAGGTGCTCTTTCGTGTATCTTCATATTTGTACAACGCTCGTAAACCTCTCTGTACTTTGGTAGGTTACTAAAGTCTAGCTGTGGGTCTACACCCTGTGTAAACATATTAAGACCCATTGTAACAATATCAAGATTACCAGTTCTTTCGCCATTACCAAACAATGTACCCTCTACTCTTTCAGCACCAGCAAGCACAGCAAGCTCGGCAGCAGCTACACCACAGCCTCTGTCGTTATGTGGATGAATACTGATAATAGCAGCCTCTCTGTTTGGCAGATTTTTTATAAAATACTCAACCTGATCAGCATATGTGTTTGCTGTACACATTTCTACAGTATTTGGTAGGTTTAGAATAACAGGATTTTCCTTTGTAGAGCCAAGCTCCTGCATAACCTTGCTACAAATATCAACAGCAAAATCAACCTCTGTGCCACTAAAGCTTTCTGGTGAATATTCAAAACGGATATTTGTATCACCCTGATAAGACTCTGTAAGCTCTCGGATAAGTCTTGCACCCTGTATAGCTATTTCTGTAACACCCTCCATATCCTTTTTGAACACAACCTTACGCTGTAGAGTTGAGGTTGAATTATAGAAGTGAATAATTACATTTTTAGCACCATCAATAGCCTCAAAGGTTTTTCTTATCAAATGCTCTCTTGCCTGTACAAGAACCTGAATTGTAACGTCATCTGGAATATGATTACCCTCTATAAGCTCACGGCAAATTTCGTACTCAGTTTCTGACGCTGACGGAAAGCCAATTTCAATCTCTTTAAAGCCCATATCGCACAAAAGCTTAAAAAACTCCAGCTTTTCTTCTAAATTCATTGGGTCTACAAGTGCCTGATTACCGTCACGTAAATCTACACTACACCAGATCGGTGCTTTTTCTATTACTTTGTTTGGCCATTCTCTGTTTGGCAAATTAATTTGTTTAAAAGGAATATACTTTTTAAAAGAATTATTCATTTCATTTTCTCCTCTCTATCTAATAAAAAAGCCCTTTTCCTCCGAAATATACGAAAGAAAAGGGACGATAATAAGCTTTTACCGTGGTACCACCCTGATTCAAGCAGTATAAATATAGCACTGCTCCTTAAATAAATCTCTAACAAGATTTCAGTTTATAACGCAACTACACGTCTTGTCTTACATTGTCAGACAAGCAGCTCCGGGATGAGCTATACACATAATCGTAAACATCGGTTCACACCACACACCGACTCTCTGTAGCTTAACCTATTATGTCTTATTCCCTTCACAGCTTTTATAGGTATTATATTGTATACTACAATTATATTCACAACATAAAATTTGTCAAGTATTTTAATAAAAGAAAAACCATATATCATCATCGAAATAAAATTGGAGTTTAAACGCAAGCTAATACTTACACCTAAACTCCAATTTGTCAGTACCTATATTTAATTATCTGATAATTACTGTAGTTGCAGGTGGAACTGTAAGTGTTGTTCCATTTAAAGTTGCCTTTGCAGGAGCTGTACCACCAGTTTTATCCTGAGCAGTAACCTGTCCACAAATGCCACTATAATTCAATAAATCCTTAGAAATATCTGTTGTAACTGTTTCGGTCTGGCTACCATTGAAGAATATAATAACACCACTGTCGTTATATTTTGTTACAAAGCCTGCACCAAAGTTATTCTCTGTTTCAATTACATCTGTAATCTGTCCTCTTGCAATTTCAGGGTTTTGTAGCTTTAGCTTTATAATCTCCTGATATGTCTTAAACAGTGAATTTTCATCCTTTACAGCCTCCTCAGCTGTAGTTGTAACAGCTTTCTCTGCTATATCGAACGAAATACTTGGCAAGTGAATTTTCTCCCATTCTGTACCATCCCAAGGCATTGGTAAACGGTAAGAGCCGTCGTTGTCTGTGCTACCAAGCAAAGCAAGCTCTTCACCATAGTAGGTAAATGGATTACCAGGAGCAAACATATAGTACATAGCAGCTTGCTTTTGTGTTTTTAAATCCTTGCCTAAGCCTGCACCACTTCTAGCCATATCGTGGTTAGACAGGAATGATGCATTTATTCCATTTGGATTTTCTTCAACAATCTGTTTTCCCCAGCTTTGAAGTGATGTACAAAGCTTTGTTACATTACCAGAGCGAGCAGCATTTGCAAAATGTCCATCTGCCTTACTCATTGGGAAGTTAAACTGGCTATCAATGCCTGTTGTGTACCACTCTATAATATGACTTGAACCCCACCAGTTTTCACCTATAATGTAGCAATCCTCTTTTAGCTCCTTAGCTGTTTTCATAAACCATGATAAAAACTCTAGACCGTCATCGCCACCCATATCGTAATATTTTATAGCGTCAAGTCTGAAGCCTGCAACACCCATATCAAACCAGAATTTCAGAACATTTTTTATTTCTTCTCTTACCTTCTCATTTGAAAGATTAAGCTCTGGCATAGATTTAGAAAAGTTTGCTTCGTAAAAATATCCAGTATCATCCAAGCTGTAATAATGTGAACCAGCTACCTTATCCTCTGGCTTTACAATGTGATAATATTTTGCATAGCCATCAAGATTACCCTGCTTTACCTCTTCACAAGCCTTAACAAACCAAGGGTGCAGGTCTGACGAATGGTTTATAACAAGGTCGGTAATTACATTTATACCACGCTTGTTACATTCCTCTATAAGCTTTTTAAAATCATCATTTGTACCAAATTCCTCGTCTACAAGGCAATAATCCTCAACCGAGTATTTATGGTAAGATTCTGATTTACAAATAGGTGTTAGCCAAATACCATCTATACCTAAGTCGTCTCCACCCTCAGGATTTCCGTCGTTAAGATAATCCAGCTTACTTATAATGCCTGGAATATCTCCTACCTCATCACCATTTGAGTCACAAAAGCTGTAAACAAATATCTGGTAGTAGTTTCTGTAGTTATCTGTTGACTGCACAGCTTTTAGTGGTTGAATCTCTCCGGTTGAATTATTTGCAACATTCTCAGTTCCTTTATCTGTTGCACCATCCTTTGAGCAAGCAGACAGCAATGACGCACAAAGACACCCTGAGAGAGTAACTGATAAAACCTTTTTTAACATATTATGCCTCCTTTTTAATTAACTATTAATTTTGTTATATATTTTTGAATAATCAGTTTTTTATAGTACAGACTATTTATTAGTCATCTGTAGGTAGGCTTTACTATTTAGTTCATCTGTATATCTCTATACAAAACGCAAAAGCAATAGTATTAATAATCAAAACAAACGCTTGACGTTATTCTGCCACTTACAGGTGCTTTATATACAAAAAGAGGTGAAGACACTCTGTCTTCACCTCTTTGCTTGTAAATTTTATTTCAGCTATTGCCGATAAAAGGATTAACCCTTTACAGCACCGCCTGTAATACCTTCTACATAGAAATTCTGCATCTTGATGAACAGAAGTGTAATTGGAATTGCAACTACTACTGAACCTGCACAGAAGTTGTAGAAATATTCTTCTACCTTTTCTTTATCTGTCCAGTTCCATAGCAACAATGCAACTGTAAATTGGTCAGCATTGTCACGAAGCAACATCCTAGCCATGATAAAGTCTGTCCATGGGCTAATAAATGATGTTAGAATTGTGTATACTACGATTGGCTTTGACATTGGTAGAATAATCTGCCAGAAAATCTGGTTTTTATTTGCACCATCAATTGTTGCAGCCTCATCCAGAGCCTTTGGTACTGTATCAAAGAAGCCCTTTGAAATAAAGTAACCAAGTGAAGCACCTGATGAATATACAACAATCAAACCAACAATATTCTCTGTTAGTCCTATTGTTTTTAAGATGTAATAAATAGCAATCATTGTCATAAAGCCTGGGAACATACCAAGAATCATTGCAACGTTCATAAATGCTTTTCTTGCCTTAAATCTTAAACGGCTGAATGTGTATGAAACCATCAATACGCTTAATGTTGAAATAACGCAAGAACATACTGCAACGATAAATGTGTTTAGAAAGGCTTTAGGATAATTATAATGCTCTGTATTTGTAAATAGCTCAATATAGTTATTTAATGTCCAAGATTCTGGAATAACTGTATCGATATATGGTGAAGCCTCACCTGAGAACGATGTCATAACAATCCAAATCAAAGGAAGAATCCAGATTATAGAAAGGATAGTAAGGATTGTATATACTATAGCGTTACTCAAGGCTCTTTTAGCTTTGTAACTTTTTATCATGAGAACGCCCCCTCATCCTTTGCAGATTTTGTATTGTTAAATGTAATCAATGACAATGAGCCACAGATAATAAATACAAGAATACCGATAGAAGCAGCAAGGTTGTTATCTGGAGAATCGCCCATTGTAAGCTTATACAACCATGTTACAAGCAAGTCTGTTTCACCAGCTCTATACATATCTAGGTTCTGAGGTCCACCACCACTTAACAAGAAGATAACGTTAAAGTTATTAATGTTACCTACAAATGTTGAAATCAACTGTGGTGTTGTTACAAAGATTAGGTATGGTAGTGTAATCTTCATAAACTGCACAATTGGTGTAGCACCATCAATACGTGCAGATTCATATAGATCTTCAGGAATATTCATAAGAATACCTGTTGTACTCAAAATTGTGTATGGAATACCAATCCAAATGTTAACTACGATAATTACTATCTTAGCCAACGTTGGGTCACCCGATAAGAATTTAATCGGCTGTTCAATAAGCTGTGCATTCTGTAAAAATACATTAATAACACCCTGCTGTGAAAGCATCTGATTCATTAGAAGAAGTGTTACGAACTGAGGTACAGCAACTGCCATTACAAAGCATGTTCTGAATACGCCCTTAAACTTCAAACCCTTTTTGTTGATCATCAATGCTACAATTACACCAAGAATATAACAAGAGAATGTAGCAACTACTGCCCAAGTAAGTGTCCAACCAAGGATCTTACCAAAGGTCATTGAATATTTTGGATTGTTTATGAAAATGTCGGTAAAGTTACCAAATCCTACCCAAGTAAACAACTGGTTAGGTGGCTGGTGTGTGCCGTCAAAGTTTGTAAACGCAATAAGAATCATAAAGATAAGTGGTAGAATTGTAAAGCAACCTACCAAAGTTGTTGGTAGAGTAAGTAGAGTTACGTGGAACTTCTCATCTAGCAACAATTTAAAATCTTCTGCGAAAGAATTTGGTGTTTCGCCTGCTTTAACAAGCTTCTCGTTGCTTATTGCTACCTTTATATTTAGTATGTAAAGAAAAACAAATAACGCAATAAGAATAAGTGTTAGTGTACCAAACAACAAAATAAGCATTGAGTTGTCACCAAACACTGTTACAGGCATACCGTCAGGACCCATAGTGGTCTGTTCTTGTATAGTACCCAAAGTACCAAATTTTGATAACCAAGGACCGCCAAAGCCTATCATATAGGCAAAAAAGGCAACCTCAAGAGCCAAAAAGACTAAACCTTTTACAATTTGCTTATTAAGAAAACAACCAGCACCCATAACTACATATGATAGCTTAGTTGGTATTGTACCAACCTTAAAGTTGTTTACATAATCCTTTAAAAAATCACCAAGACCTACAAAGAAAGCAACTATAAGCTTACCAACAGCCTTGAAAAAGCCAGCTATTGCACCTGGAATAGAAGCAAAGAAATTTTTAAAATTATAAGCAAACTTTTGAAAAGGGTTAAGCTGAATATAATCAATATAGTTCATTATTTTACTCCCCTTAAAAAGCCTTTAACATATAACTTATTTTGATTACTCAAGCAGTCTATGAAATATAGACTGCTTGAGCATTTTAATCATTTAATAACTTTAACCAAAACTAACTGTAGTTGAAATTACTGAGCTGTAATGTTCTCGTACATGCTGTCATAAGCCTTGCCGATACCAGCCTCTGAACGGTCGTTCTTCTTCTCAAGAACATATGTGCCGAATGCACCTGTTGGATCCCAGAATGAACCTGCTAGACCGATCTGTGGTACTGAGTGTGCCTGCTGAGCATAAACAGCTGTTAGGCAAGTGTTGTTCTTAACTGCATCACTTTCAACAAGAGATGTGATTGATGGACCCCAACCTAGCTTCTCCATTCTCTCCTTCTGGCACTGCTCACTTGATAGATAGTATGCAAGAGCCTGTGATGTATATGGATACTTTGTAGCCTTGTTAACACCTAGTAGCTTGTAACCGAACATTGAAATCATATCCTTGTCCTCACCACCTACATTAATTGTAGGTAGCTTAGCACAAGCAAAGTTCTCTCCTAGAGCATCCTTAATAGCGTTTAGCTTCCAAGTACCAGATACGCCACCTAGAGCCTGACCGTTTCTTAGAGATGAAGCAAGAACCTTATCTGTATCATCGTTAGCAAAGTGTGGATCCTCTGCTAGTAGGTCTGAGAATGCCTTAGCAACCTTAACTGTCTCCTCTTTGTTATAGTTAAGAATCTGATTGTCGTTCTCATCTAGCTCATATGTGCCACCTGCTGTTAGAGGAATTACACAACCATAGAAGCCGTTACCTAGATTCATAATGAACTTCTTATCCTTCTCATTACAAACCTTCATAATGCTTTCCATTGACTTAATCTCTTCTTCGTTGATTAGAGATTTGTTATAATAAACGAAGTAACCGTTGTCACCTGTCTCTGGGAAAGCAACAAGCTGGTCGTCTGATTTAGCAACGCTTACAGCACCCTCTAGGTTGCTCTCTTCGATAGCCTTAGCATACTGTAATCTTACAGGAGCTACGTTACCACCTGGATATAGCTTTGAAGCATGGTCAGATACAAAGCCGAATACGTCAGCAGCTGCATCTGGGTCTACCATAAGTGCACCAGCTGAATCTGACTCACCCTGCTGTACAACCTCAATCTTAATTTTTCTACCCTGATCGCCAAAGTTTTTAGCAAAAGCGTCACACTGCTCCTGGAATACGCTTAGAGCGTCTGATGGAGCCCAAACCTTTAGTGTAACCTCGCTGTCCTTACCCTCTGTACCTAGAGCAAGCTCAGCGTTAGCCATCATCTCATCAACAGAAATAGCCTTAATTTCTGTTGTCTGTGCACCACTTGAAGTGTTACCAGCCTGTGATGAACCAGGCTCTGTTGTGTTGCCGCCACAACCTGCAAATGATGTAACGATCATTGCTGCTGCAAGCATTACGCCAGCAACTCTTTTTGTTTTACTGAACATTGTAAATTCCTTCTTTCTTAAAATTAAAAATTTAATACCTTTTTAACTCTCTGGCAGTTGTAAAACTGCTTTTTTGCGTAATTAGACAGTCCGCACAATTGCCATAACTACTGTAGTAATAATAACATACCTACCACCTAAATGCAACTAATTTTAGTTAATTTAGTTACATCAATATAATAGACACCACATTTTTATTCAATTCATACAATCTAAAATTCGCTTTTTGCTCTTTTAACCAAATTTGACGTTCTAAATTGTGCAACTCGCCCTACACCCATTTGTACAAATTGCCAAATCACTTTTAAAATTTTGTTTATATTGTTACCTCTTATTATTAACATTTGCAAAATATAGCCCTATATTCACCTTTTTAGATATATTTATCATTAAAATACACAAAAGATAGTTTCTATTAAAAAATCACCACTACATATAGTGTGTAATACCAATATTTACTATGCTTTATTATCACAGTATCATAGCACAGGCACATACCTTTACACCTTAAATTAATCATATTCACATTGACATATTGCGTATAATATTGTAAATTTACTATATACCTATTCTAAAAAAACAAGGAGTTTTCTTATGAAGCTTTCACAGTTGCTTACCAGCCTTAGCTACCAGTGTGTACAAGGTAGCACCGATATAGATATAGAATCTATAGTATACGATTCTCGAAAAGTAACAAATAATTCTGTTTTCATTTGCGTTAAAGGAGCCATCTCTGACGGACATAAATTCGCTCAAAAAGCCTGCGAAATGGGTGCTACTGCACTTGTGGCAGAGGATGATATTGACGTTCCTGAAAATGTTACTGTTATCAAAGTAGAAAACAGCCGATATGCCCTGGCTTGTATATCTGCAGAATATTTCAATCACCCAGCCCAAAAGCTAAAGGTTATTGGTATTACCGGAACAAAGGGCAAAACAACCACAACCTATCTGGTTAAATCAATCCTAGAAAATGCCGGCCATAAATGTGGACTTGTTGGCACTATAGAAACCATAATAGGCGATAAAATAATAAAAGCTAACAACACAACACCTGAATCCTATATTCTACAGGATTATTTCAACCAAATGGTAGAGGCTGGCTGTGACTGTGTGGTAATGGAGGTTTCTTCTCAGGGACTTATGCTACACCGTACTGCTGGATTTATTTTTGATGTTGGTATATTCACTAACATAGAGCCAGACCACATAGGCCCTAACGAGCATAAGGATTTTGAAGATTATCTACGTTGCAAAAGCCTACTATTCAAGCAATGCAAATATGGTATAATAAATGCAGATGCTGATTATGCCGACTATATCATAAACAACGCAACCTGCAAAACAATGACATATGGCTTTGCAGAAAACGCAAACCTAAAAGCCGATAATGTAAAGCTGATTAACAAGCCTGGTCACCTTGGTGTTGCGTATAACATCACAGGTGATATCTCTATGAATGTAGAAATTGACTTGCCGGGTAAATTCAGCGTTTATAATTCGCTTACAGCAATTGCAATATGCAAGTATTTTGGCATAGATAACAGCGTTATCAGTAACGCTTTAAAGGACGTACGAGTAAAGGGCAGAATTGAGCTTGTAAAGGTATCTGACGATTTTACACTTATGATAGACTACGCACATAACGCAATGGCACTTGAAAGCCTGCTTACAACCCTGCGTGCATATAACCCACAGCGACTAGTATGCTTATTCGGCTGTGGTGGTGACAGAGCCAAAGACAGACGATTTAATATGGGCGAGGTATCTGGTAATTTAGCAGATTTAACCATTATAACCTCTGACAATCCACGTACAGAAGACCCACAGTCGATTATAGACGATATTATCACTGGTATAAAAAAGACAAACGGAAATTATGTTGAAATAATCGACAGACGAAAAGCTATTGAGTGGGCTATACACAACGCACAGGCAGGCGATATAATAGTACTTGCCGGCAAAGGTCACGAGGATTATCAAGAAATAAACGGAGTAAAAAATCACCTTGACGAGCGTGAGGTTATCGCCGAGATTCTGGCTGGAATAAAGCAGTAACCCTAATACAATAAATCTAACAGCTTAAAAGCAAACGAGCATAATTTGAGTTTGATTGCAAAATCAACGCTACTCAAATTATGCTCGTTTTATCATTTTAAAAACCTTTGTTTTTCAAGTCTGCAACCAGCTGAACATAAAATTCTCTTACGTCAAAGCTCGGTATATTCTCTCTGTTAAGGTCTATCATATCACCGTGAGATATTCCTCTTTTGCCCTGAGGCTTTAACAGCTGGTAATTGCTACCCCATCTAAAAGAAGGCTCTGCTACCAATCCGTCGTTGGCACCACTATATTTCTTCACAAGAGGGTATGACACATTAAGTGGGAATTTTCCTCCTGTTGCCCTGCCAAG
>JAXJJE010000399.1:0-4137 GCA_036298405.1 Acutalibacteraceae bacterium | reverse complement strand
GCCCATTTTTCCGTTTCCTTTCAGCATCCGGTTGCAATATTCGAAAAAACATGGTAATATACTGTATTATACCCGGAAAGAAAGGTTTTTGCTATGCAGTTTTCCACATCGATTTAAAAACTTGAGTGATGTTTTGTTTGCAAAAGCACATGATTCAGGGGCTGCCTCACTTTCGCTAGTGAGACAGCCCCGCTTTTTGTCTTTTTTCAAGTGTCTGCTTTAAGGGGAATATATCATAATTACTCTTGCTGAGGGGGGGTATGCGTGCTTGAATTGACGCTTACAAAATAAATATGCTGATCATTATACTGTTAATCCTATATATTTCTCAAATGAGGCTTTAAACGAGGGGAAGAATCTTCTGGATATAGGTATATAATCATAGTTTTTTCCATCTGCAGATAATATAATTTCTGTTTTATTAAAGCTTGTTACATTTTTTAAATTCACAATAAAACTACAATGAGATTGAACTAAATATTCATATTTATTAATTAAGTTTTTCCAGAAATCAAAGTTGTTTCGAGTTCGTAATTTACCTTCTTTTGTTATTATACACGCTTTTCTGTTTTCGATAGTTATGTATAGAATGTCTTTTGTAAATATACTATAGTGTTCGTTGTATGTTTCAACTGCGATATTTTGTGTGCTTTGTTGATATATGTCAATCGCAGTAGTCATATTTTTCATAAATCTATATTTGTCTATTGGCTTTAAAAGATACCTGAATACATTAAGGCTCATGGCATCATCCAAATAAAAATATGTTGAGGCTATAATGAAAATCATTATATGGGGGTTTATGTTTTGCAAATGCTTGGTTACAGTAAAACCGTCAACACCCGAGAGTTCTATTTCTATAAATGCAATATCAAATTTTTCGTCATCAAATATAACATCTTCCCCACATGAACAGGATGTTATATCGAAGGATATTTTTCTTAGCTTATTTATGTTATTAAGAAAATCAGAAATTTGATTAACAGCACAAGAGTTGTTGTCACAGATTAGAACCTTCATTTTCCTACGCCTCCTATGTTAACATTATAACTCATAAAAATATAATTGTCATCTGATTTTTCTTTTTTATATTGAATCTGTTGTTAAAAAATGAGACTCAAAAATTAGTTATTTTTTTCTAAAAAATTAAGTGAATCGTAGTTTGTGAATATAATTTATTATAGGTATGACCAATTTTGTAGAATTTATTACCAATTTTACTTTTTTTAGCCAAAAGTGTAATATTTGTGATAAAATGATATAAATTATTTTGAATTGATTAAAACAATTGGGTTATTTTGAGGAGGTTTTTACGGTGTCAGACAATGAATATTGGTATAATTACTACCGACAAAAGTATAATGATGCATGTACTAGTGTTAGAAATTGCGAAAACAATATTTATAATCTTAAATGTCAGCGTAGTCAGACAGTAAATATAATTAATCAACTTAACACTGATATAAAAAATACAAGCGATGCTATTTCTGATATAACAAATGTAATAAATTGCGAGGAGAATTTAAATAACGATCTTACAGACGTTATAAACAAAACGAATGATGCATCAGTGAATTTCAGTGGTATGGTTAGTTCAAGTGATGTTAATATTAAAAGTTTAAATGATGTTTATGGTAATGAATTAACCACAACTAAAAACACATTATCTAACTTAATGAGTACGATTAAATCAAATAAAACTTCGCTTGAACAAAAGCTTTTAAGTTACCAAACTAGTTTAAACAAAGAGAATAATAATTTAGGTAGCGTTGATAACTCTATTAGAACCGAAAATTCGAATTTAGGGTATTGGAGACAGCAAAAAACTAATTGTTATTATAATATGGAGTATTATAGGAAAAAAATGCAACTTGAAGGCTATTAAATATACGTTTGTAAACTCATTATGAGTGCTGAGGTGAAAACATGGCAACTATCTCTTTGTATGCAAGTAAAATCAACAATATGCCTGGGCTTATCAATGAAGTTAAAAAGTCAGTTACAAATTATAAGTCTGAGCTTACTAACCTTAGAAATAAATCATTGCAAGTAAATAAAAGCATTTGTGATTTAGATGATGTTATAAGTACTATATCAACCTCTACACAAACTCAGGAAGATAAAATTGAAGCACTAGATAATTTTCATGACAACTGTGATCAATTTATTACAGTTGTCATGAAAATAGATGATAATGTTGCAGATGTTGTAAATAAGAATAAAGAAGATTTTTACAATAAGTATTATTATCTCAAGCCAGAATGTGAGAAAAGTGGTTGGGAAAAATTCTGCGACGGATGTAAAAAAGTTGGTCAATGGTGTAAAGATAACTGGAAATCAATAGTTAAAATTATAGTTGCAGTGGTTATTATTGTAGCCTTAGGTGTTGCATCTGTTCTTACAGGTGGAGCGTTAGCTGTAATTTTAGCTGGTGCTTTCTGGGGAGCCTTGATGGGTGGCTTACTTGGAGGTGTAATGGGAGGCATAACGAGCGTCATAAGTGGAGGCTCGTTCCTCGAAGGCTTTGCAGATGGAATGTTGAGCGGTACTATAACAGGTGCTATAACGGGTGCTGCTACTGCTGGACTTGGTCTGGCTGGACAGGCATTCGGCAAAGTAGTAGAATGTGGCAGTAAGCTTGGCAATGCAGTCAAGATTACTTCTAAGGTAACACAGGTGCTTTCTACCTGTATGGATGGCTTTGATACACTTTCAATGGCTATTTCTTTATTTGACCCTGATAACCCAATAGTTCAGTTTAATCAAAAGCTACATTCATCAGTAGCTTATAACATATTCCAGGGCGGAGTAAATGCTTTAGCAATCTTTACAGGTGCAGCAACAACAACAATGAAGTGCTTTGTTGCAGGAACAATGATATTAACTGCTGGTGGCTTGCTTGCTATCGAAAACATAAAAGTAGGCAACAGAGTAATTTCAACAAATCCAGAAACCCTTGAGGTTGCAGAAAAAACTGTTGTAGAGACTTATGTAAGAGAAACAACAGAGCTTGTACAGCTAACAATAAATGGAGAAGTTATAAAAACAACTCCTGATCATCCATTCTATGTAAAGGATGTAGGCTTTGTTGGAGCAGGAGACCTTTACATAGGAGACAAGCTTCTTGATTCAAAGGGCAATATTCTTTTGGTTGAGGATATTAAGCTTGAAACCACAGAAACTCCAGTACCTGTTTATAACTTCCAGGTTGAAGATTTCCATACCTATCACGTTGGTGAAAATGGCATTTGGGTGCATAATGCTGACTGTAAAGTACATCCAAATGGTGAGATAGAAATTACAGATTGGAGTGGTTATCCGGAAAGTGGACCGAGACCAGAAGGAAAACTTAAACTGATTGATGGTGAAGAGTATTTAAGTGCGAAGAAAGCTAAGAATGCTGCGAATCGTAAATATCATAGACAACATCCAGAGTGTAAAGGTATGGATATACATGAAGTACATCCTGTAAAATTTGCTGGTAGTCCAACAGATGTAAGTAATAAAATTCCTTTGAATCCAAAAGAACACAGCAAATATACTTCGTTCTGGGCGACAATTAAAGCTATAGCATTAAGATCAAGGTAAAGGAAAGTGGTTATCTAATGATGAAGATACTTGAAATGATGAAAGATATGGATTTAAATATTCCATCTAATATCAATATATTACATAACATGGAGTCAAAATTTGAAATAAAATTCCCGAAACAATATTTTGATTTTATGAAAATACACAATGGAGGGGAAGGTCCAATAGGTGAATATGGATATTTAGCAGTTTGGGATACAGAAGAAATTTTTGACTATAATAGTACAAGTTCGATGAAAAACTTTTTACCTGAATTATTTTACTTTGCTTCAGATAGAGGGGGAACAATTTACGCATTTGATATGAGAAATGCCTCTATGAATATAGTTGAATTACCAGATGACTCTATTGATTATTCTGAAGTTCAGGTAATTGCAAATTCATTCGAAGAGTTTATTACGTATATTTATGAGATTGATGATAGCGAATATATCTAGACTCTATTTATTAAATGTGTTTGCTGTCGTAGTTTAAAAATATAACTTCCTGAAAGTTTTGTAGAGGATGTTTTGTTTCAGGATATATCTTGTGTGAAAACTTATAAGT
>JAXJJE010000398.1:0-2742 GCA_036298405.1 Acutalibacteraceae bacterium | reverse complement strand
GTCTATTACATCTCCGTGAGATATTCCTCTTTTTCCACATGGCTTCAAGTGCGTATAGTTACTGCCCCATTTAAATGAAGGCTCTGCCACTAATCCGTCATTGGCACCACTATATTTCTTTACAAGTGGGTACGACACATTAAGTGGGAACTTTCCTCCTGTTGCCCTGCCAAGAGTTGAACCCACACTCTGATAATAAACCTCTGGCGAATCAATAACCTTTTCGTTAAACGCTTTACAAGCGTTGTCTGTAAGGTCACTAACAGCTGCAATAAAATCTGGCTGAGTATCACCCAGTGCAATCGCAGACGAATTATATGTGTGTGCTATTTTGCCTATCATATTTTCGGGTGCTACATTCAGCAAATTATCAACAAACAAGCAACCTCTGTGTGGTGTATTTATAGTTGTAAGTGTCGCCACATATTTTGAAGCCCCCAAAACACTTATAGCATATCTTGAATCTAAACCACCCTTTGAATGTGCTATTATATTCACCTTTTCACAGCCTGTTTTTTCTACGATATATTTTATTCTGTCGTTTATCTGCTCTGCACTTTCAGCAACAGATGCCGCAGATTCGTGCTGACCATAATAAATTTTTGCACCGTTCTTTATAAGCTCCCCAGGAACTCTGCCCCAATAGTTAAGCATTTTAGAATCACGGAAGAAAACACCATGAACAAGCAATATAGGGTATTTGGTGTTACATATCTCGTTGTTCTTACGCATTTCGTTCAGCTTTACTTTTTCTGCTTCCAGCTTAACCTCATCATTAACTGTACGTATTATTTTAAAAAGCATAATCAGATTAGCTATCGGTATCATTCCTAAAACAATACCCCATGCTCTTTTTTCTACACCCAGCTGCACAGATGTACAATACACTCGTATAATTCCGTTCCAAAACACAATCGTTTCTACAGCTATAGCCAAAAGCGAGCTCAACACCCACAGCTGCCATTGCTCGGGTATATACATAAACGCTGTTATTATATGATAAATCAAACAAATCGCTGTTGAACACAGAAAAATAATTAACAGCTCACAGCCGTCATAGGCTATTTTTAGCCTTATACCTGGTATTTTCCACGAAGTAACCGACGGAACAGCATTTATTATCAACGCTACAGCTATCAGCCCAAATAAAACTGCTATATTTTCACTTTCTGATACATATAGAAAGCCATTGGCAAGTGCTGAAATTATAATCACATTTAAAGCTCTTACTATATATTTCATAATTAAACCACCACAAATTATATAAACACCCCTGCCTAAAATCAAGCAGAGGTGTTTATATTCTAATCATATAAATTCACATTTCTATAAGCCTTAGCTTAACCTGCAAACGAATACACATCCAAACCCAAAACCAGAATCAGAACCCTCAACGCAATCCATAAAACTATGCCTACTATTCCACATATAATACCAGCAGTAGCCATCGGACTTCTGCTACCCTTCTTTTTCGCAACAATACCAAAGGCTATACCTAAGCCACCTGTAATAATAGGAAAGCATATAAAGCTCACAATACCCAACACCAAAGAAGCAATCGCAAAGCCCCTACCAGGCTCAGCAGGTGTCATTGGCTGCTGATACATTTGCTGTTGATAGTATGGCTGTTGATACTGCTGTTGATATGGCTGTTGCTGATAATTATTCTGTTGATAATCAAACTGCTGATATGTAGGCTGTTGAAAACCCGCCTGATTTTGCTCGTGCTGAGCCTGCTCCATTAAATCTGCACCACAATTAGTGCAAAATCTTGTACCTATCTGATTATCTGTACCACATCTATTACATAACATTTTATTATCCTCCTTAAAACACTAAACCGTATTTTATAAAGATTTTATCACAAACCACTATATTATTCAACGATAATTTTATCAGAATAACTCTACACAATATTCCTTATTATACAAAATATAACCAAAGAAGCTACAGTAATCCCTAGAGTACCATATAAAAACACCTTACTTCTTGCAAAATGTGCTTTTTCTATACAGCAAATACCTGCAATAGAATTCCACAAAAAGAACAAACAAAAGCACACAGGATTATACTCAAACGCAGCTTTAATATCAAGGCTAAGCAACGCTATAAACATACGGGATATTCCACACCCAGGACAGTACAAGCCAGTGGTAATGTAATAAAAGCACGGAACGCCCTTACCAGTAAGGCTTATCCAAAGATAATATAGCAAGCCTATTGTTATAATCCAGCTATATATTTTTATGATAGCTTTTCTTGTTTTTATAACTTCATCTCTATTTTTATTAACCATACCTAAAAAATATGCAACTCCTGTTTAATGATATCCCTCATTGTCTGCTGTAATTCTAAGCAAATAAAGCTCCTGTAGCCACTCAAGCTGACTGTAAGGCTTCTCTTTAAGCTTGGCAAGGGTTCTTTTACCAACCCTTCTATCAAGTACAGCAAACATTTTTACAATCGGATTTTCTGACTGCACACTACAGCCTATATCCTGATTGCGATAGACCCTAAGTGCATCACAAAATTCTTCGTCAGTATATTCTGTGCGTGCATTTACTGGATATTGCTCAAGCAATGTCCAAAAGCCCTGCCAATACTCGCACACTCCATATGTTTTTTTGTTATCGGTATAGCCATTATCTATAAAGTAAGAATTTACAGTTTCCAAAGAAAAACGCTTTATCAGCTTGTCATCAATAAAAACCTCAAATAAACGGCAACCGTCCATACCTGTAT
>JAXJJE010000397.1:0-13056 GCA_036298405.1 Acutalibacteraceae bacterium | reverse complement strand
CTTAACCCTGGTTTTTTTCAAAAGCTACTAGATTCAATTCTTGATTTTATCCCTAACCTTATTTTCGCTATAATATGGCTAGTAGCAGGCTGGGTTTTATCAAAGCATCTTACTAAATTAATAGTAAGATTTATAAAGAAAAGTAAGATAGATGCTACGGCAGTATATTTCTTTAAATCACTTATTCTTGTAACGTTAAGAATATTTGTTATTCTGATTGTATTAGCACAGCTTGGATTAAATGTAAGTACAATGGTAACTGCATTAGGTGCAGCAACTGTAACTGTTGGTCTTGCATTACAGGATACGCTTGGCAATGTAGCAAGTGGTATTTTACTTATTTTTACACAGCCATTCAAAAAAGGAGACTATCTGAAAATTGGTAGCGATGAAGGTACAGTAACGAAAATTTCTTTGTTTTCTACCCACGTTAATACCTCAGATAATAAAGAAATTGTTATCCCTAACAGAAATGTTACAAGCGAAAGTGTTATAAATTATTCAAGTAACGAAAACAGACGAGTTGACCTTACCTTTAATATAGCATATGAAAACGATTTGCTTGCAACTAAAAAATTAATTAGCGATATTCTTGATAACGCAGAAAAAATTCTACATGATAACGATAAGGTGATTGGTGTATTCAGCCAAAACGACAGATGTCTTACTATTGATGTAAAATTCTGGTGTAAGAATTCTGATTACTGGGATTTATACTATAAAATAGAAGAAGAAATAAGCATTGCGTTTGATAAAAACGGAGTTAAGCTTCCTGATTATCTTGTAATAAACAAAAACACTAAAGCTTAAATTAAATCTAATCACTATAACATTTATAAAATATCCTTTTTTACATACAAATGTTGAATAAAATTAAAAGCTTATATTATATAACTTTTAATTATTATATCCCCCACTGTCTTATAACGTAAAAAAACTCGAAATTCTATTTTCAAGAATTTCGAGTTTTTTATTTTTAAATTTAATTTTTGATTATTCAGTAACTGCCTCTGTAACAGCTTCTGTAGTCAACTCTGTTGTTACTATCTCAGTAGGAATTTGGTACTGACTTAAATCGGCTGTTGGATATTCATATGTACCAGCTAACACAGAATCTCTGTACTTTTCATAATCCTCTTTTGAAGATTTTTTGAACGTAAATGGCATATCGTACTGATAAAGAGTAAGTGTATCACCATCTAAAACAGCCTTATTCTTATCCTCTGTACCTGAAGTAATCTCTTGACCATTCACATCTTGACCACCTGGTGATAAGGTTATTATATTTTCACCATCAAAGTTATACTTTTGTGAGTAGAATTTCTCGGTACCCTTATATGCTGTATATTCATTAGTTGTACCGTCTTCTGTAAACTCCTTATAAACCTTCTCACCGTAATCATTTGTAAGAACCCAATAGCCTAGAATTGAATCATTCTTTTTAAATTCAGGACCCTTATGCTTTGGCATTTTTACAGATAGTGTCCATTTATATGTAATTGGCTCTTTTTCATAGCCAGGAATTACAAGTGTTAAATACTTACCCTTAATCATATTACCAGAAACTGAATACTGTACTGTTAAACCTGTAGAATCATTTATCTTTAGTGTATTATCATAAAATTCTATAGCTGTTTTTGTAATACTAGTAGCGTATTCGTTACCAAAGCATTGTGTCATTTCTGTATCAGTAAACTTATAGTACTCTTTAATCGTCTCGTTTAATTCAACATACTCATTAGTTTTTTCATCTAGTGTTACAGGAACCCATACACCGAATTTTATTGAGCGATCAAAAAACAAAAAATATGCACCCAATGCAATAACAGCAACCAACAAAACTGCAACAACTGCAATAATTGCAGTTTTCTTTGTTGATGTGGTGTTATTAGTGTTTTCAGACTTTACATCGCCTGCTTCTTCGGTTACAGTATCATAGTCCTCTAAAAACTCCTCAAGCTCACCAAACTGTGAAGTGTACTCCTCTTCCTTAGCTTCTTCGTCTGTAAAGCCCTCAAAAGGCTCTTCGGTAAAGCTTTCGTTATTAGGCTGTTCGTCATTTGAATAAGAGTTTTCTTCGTCAAATATGTCTTTATTTTCGTTGCTCATTATATTCTTCCTTTCTCGTTATAAAATTAACAGACTAATTATATTATATTTCTGTAAATCTTGCAAGGTGTTTTATAGCTTTATTTAAAAGCATTTATAAATAATATCTTTTTGTACTAATACTTGGATAAGATTTTAAAAGTTGTTTAGTATTATATAAAAAATTTTAAACAAAGAAAATAGGCATAAGCCTAAGCCTATGCCTATAAAGAAACTAATTATTTGCTGAAATAAACTAATCTGTATAGCTAATGATTTCAGATATTGTTTAGAAATCGTCGATGTTACCATCGTCATCTTCGCCACCTGGAATATCAGGTGGTCGAACCTCTGGTCCACCTTGACCAGAATCATCTGAACTAAAAGCAATCATATCATTAAAAGAATATTCCAGTAATTCAATCTGTGGCTTAATGTACTCTTTCATACTATAACCTCCATAGATAAACTTCATAATACATTAATAATATAACTATTTAAAAAATTTGTCAAGTGTTTTTGTAATTTTCTAACTACACATCATTCACCACTAGAGTGAATGATGTGCGTAAAAATTAGTAATTATTCTTGGAGAGTAATAGTTAACTCGAATGAACCGCCATTAGTTGCATTTTTAATATAAGTTGAATTTATTGTTGTTGAACCAACATTGTGTACCTTATCTTGAATCTTAGATGTTGTAGTTGCACTTGGTGTATAGCCAGATGCACAACGAAGTAGGTATGCTGTAAAGTCTGCATCTTCATATACTTCAACAGCCTTCTCAGTCTGATAGTAATTATAGCTAATGTATTTTAGCTTAGTCACGGCTCTATTGCCACTAGCGTCTTTATATGTCAACCAGAATACAGGATTACCACTTTCTGCCCAATCATTAACAATACCAACATTAAAGGTTAGCTTTTTAGCTGTAGATGTACCCTCTGACCAATCTGAGAAATTAGACATAGTTACATTATTACCTTTAATCTCGAATACGGTGTTGTTTACTAGCTTATTCTTGCCACCAAACAGATTTGTAACATCATAGAATTCTATTCTATTACCGTAACTATCATAAGTTTCTAGGTTAATCCAGCTTACATCAGAAAGTACTGTAAATGAATATATATCATAAGAGTTAGTACCATCCTTTGTATACTTCTTAGTTAACTTATTCATCGGTGTTAAATTGCCGTTTGAGCTAGTCTTGCAGCTAACAGAACCAAACTCACTACTCATATCTGCAACATATATTGTATAATTAGTTGCTGGAACATCAAAGTATGCCTTTAGAGTAACTTTATCCTTACTTACTTTATATGTACGAGTTGCAGTAGCACTTGAGCTATCTGACCACCTCTGGAATGTAGCACCAGTTACTGTAGGTGTAGCTGTTAGAGTTACCTCAGCATTTACAGGGATACCTGTTATAGTCTTAGTTTTGCTTGCTTCTACTGTAATTTCAGTTGTACCATATTTGTAAGTAATAGTACCACCAGCTTTAGCCTCTAGCGTTAGTGAATATGTTATCTCTTCAAATATTGGTGTAGGTATATTATATTTGCCCTCTGAATCAACCTGAACAGTGATTGTAGATGTTGTTGGACCATTTTCACCCCAGCTTACCAATTTGTAACCGTCAGCTGGTACTGCTTTGGCTGTAAATGAATTACCCTTTGTTACTGTGATAACACTAGTAAACTCAGTACCATCTTTACTTACCTGTACAGAACCATTTGTACAAACTACCTTAGTTGCATTTACAGTTATGTCTTTTGTGTTTTCTACTACGTTAAAGGTTGCAATAATATCAAGATTCTCAGCACCTTCTGGCAGGTGAGAGTCTTTATCGAATGTAATAGCATATGCTGACTTACCTGTTTTACTGATTGAGTAAGAGTTAAACATATCCTCTGTAATGGTGATATTACCAATCTTTAGTTCTTTTAGTGTACTTTCCATAGTAGCACCATTCTTTTGATAAGAAGTAGGTGTTACGTATACTGTTAGCTTCTGGCCTTGCTTAACATATGAGCTAGAAGCTGTAATTGAACCAGCTCGGTTATCTTCTTTACCCTCTTGATCCTTATAGTGGAATGCTACAGGATAAGAATCCTCTACTATTTCTACATCCTGAATATATGGCTCAGCCTCTTTAAGGTTGAAATATGCAGGAGTATCTGATACATAGTTGTATGTAACAGTTTTTAGCCTACCTGTTGTTTCATCAACAATAGGTTCACCCGCATCGTCATAAACATAGTCAACTCTTGTCATAATTGTATAGCAGGTATAGTATTTTTCTCTGCTTTTATCACTGTGAGCAAGGTCGAATACTAGGTTTGCTCTGTTTTTATTTGTAAGAGCTACCTGTCCACTATAATATTCAGACGGTGTCCAGCTTGGGTTACCATTTTCATCTGTAGATGGAGTTAATGTCATGTGGTTTTGTACCCCATATGACTTAATCTGTACTGGATATTCATTTTCATTAATATCTTTAATTTTTGAAATATTAGGAGTTTTTAGCTGTTCAAGAATACTTTCTTCTGTGAATAGGTTATCAGTAGCATAGCTACCAACATTATAAAGAAGAACATAGCCGATATGAGTAATATTACGGTCAGTATCTTCTGAACCTACTGCACTGAACATTATGTTCATACGTGTACGGTCTTGAGTTTTTCCTGTTGTCAGGTTATCTATTGAGTAAGAGTCGTAGATTCTTTCTGAAGCTACAGCGTCATGACCTGAACCTAAGCCTGTAACATTATAAGACTTACCAGTAGTACATATTGGAGCTGGAAGCTGATAATACTCTTCGTCAGTATCGTATACAGCCTTTAGAATTAAATCATCAGTTACACGATAAGAAAATGAGTAGTTAGAAGATACTGGAGTATATAGAGAAGCACTTGTACTGCTTCTATTTACATTCAAGGACCAATATCTAAAGTTATGAATCTTACCTTCAGCATCAGTATAGGTTTGAGCTGTTTTTAGCTTTTTATATTCAATTAATTCGTTGAATGGGAAGCCTTTACGTCTTTGACCAGTTGCAGGGTTGATAGGTGGCTCTACTGTACCAGTTATAATATTACCATCATCATCTCTGCAGGTATACTCTACGCTATATTCTCTGTCTAGAGCTGTGTAGGTAGCAAGATTTACTTTGTCGCCTGCCTTTAGACCATTCAGACCCTCAGCATTAGCAACATCTGCATCTGTTAAAGTATAACCAAACTTAATACTTTCTGGTTCTTCTTCCAATACAGTATAAGTTTTAAGTGGATTTATAATAGTTGGAGCATAGTCTCCTATAATGCCTTTATCAGCGTCTGTACCTGTTAGTGTACCAGGCATTTCTCTGGTAAAGTATGTATAATGATCTTCCATAGATGTTGGTAGACCTTTTTCGATATGTCTGTCGTAGAATCTGTATACAACAGTAGTTGCTTTTGTTGTGTTGTTAAAATCTAGCTTAGCAACGTTATTAGCACCTGTAATTGATTTACCAACAGTTGCAATAATACCGTCTGTTAAAGGCTTTTGTTCTGCAACAGCACCAGTTTTACTATTTGATGACACTGTAACGCTTGAAAGTGAATAGCCCATTGCGTCGTTACTTGTGCCAACTTCTCTAATACGATAGCTTGTACCAACAGGAACACCCTCGATTATAGCAGTATCGCCAATCTGTAGCTCAATACCATTTTCTTTATCTGCATAAGAATGTGTAGATCCAATTGTGCCATCTGCCTTTTTAACCTTATACTCTATATCATACTCTTCGAATGAACCACTAACAGCACCAAAGATATCTGTAAATTCTACTGTAAAGTAGAATACTGTTGAATTATCCTGAGCTTGCTCTACTAGCTTTTTAGTAAATTCAATTGTACCTGTATTTACAGTATGAGTATAATCTGCTATATATTTAGCATTTGAATCACTACTAGCACCAAAAGAAAATTGATTGTTTGTTCCTAGTGTAATTGTTTCGTCTTTACTATTCTTGATAGAAGTAGTTGTTGTATAATACTCGCTTTGAAGTCTGCCTGATGGTTTTACAGGCGGTGGGTTTTCTGAGTCTGCCTGACCTAATACAAATGTTTTTAAAGCATTTTGTGGGTGTAGCTGAATACCAGAGCCAACCTTAAACTGGTCATTAAATACAGCAGTCTGGTTGTAAAGTAGTTCTACACCACCATCATTAGTAACTACACCAGTACCAGTACCCATACTTGACTTTGTGCCGTCTGCACTCTTACAGGAATCGCTCCATACGAATGATGTATTTTTAGCAGGAACAAATGTGCCAGCAACAGCATTTTCATTAATAAATGGTTTACCCTCTGGCTCAGAAGGTTCTTCTGTTGGCTGTTCTGTACCAGTACCATCATCTGTATTACTATTTATACCCTTTTGGAATATTGAATACGCACCCTCTAGGTCTACTCTCTTAAAGTCATCAACAACAGGGATTTCAGCAGTTGGGTTGCCAGCTTCTGCAGAAGGAGAGTCTGTCTTTAGAATTACCTCGTGAACGTCAAGGTCTGCTGCGTGAATAGTCTCTGTACGTAAGCCTGGGTTAACGTTTGTGGTATCAAGCTTCTGATTGATTGTCAAAGAATTTGACTGTGGAAGCATAAACTTGAATGACAGGTTAGAGTCGAACATACCACGCTCCATATAGAAGATTGTCATAGTATGCTCTTTAGATAAATCCTTCAGAGCTTTTTGAGCCTCTGAGTTAATTGGCTTTGGTGTATCTGTATAAACTGTTGTACTTGCATTAGAAGCTTTACCTGAGTTATAAGTATCAACTATACCATAACCAGTATCTATTTTATAGGTCATAGTGTTAAGGTTAAAGCTACCCTTAGCCTTATTATGAGAACCACCCATATCAAGTACAAGATGACCATCGATAAATACCCAAAGGTCATCGTCACCTGTAAACTCAAACTGTAGGTCTTCACCATTCAGCTTACCGTCACTTGTCATTGTAAAGGTAATATCAAAACGGTTACCAAATGAGTTTACTACGTCTGAAATAGTGGTTGGTGTAGACTGATTGAATGGGAAGTAACCGTAATCACCTTCTTTAGCACCAGTATTACAGCTTTTAACTGATTTATAGCCACCTTTACCATCGGATATACCCTTGATTTTAGAATCAGAAACAACCAATGCACGGTTACCATCCTTTGCTGAATCGTAGGAATACCATGTGTTACCGTTAGAGTAAGTAGTTGCAACTGCTTCGAACTTCAGGTTTTCGTAAACACTCTGGATAACATCAGTAGCGTTTGCTGTTTCCATAAACTTTTTACTGAACTGTGGCATTTCTCTACCATCCTGAGTAATATTGCCATCTGCGTTCAATTTATCATCTACAAGACCAGTTGCAACTGCTTTGGTAGATGAACCGTCATTACCATTAGCTCTGTTAGCAGCGTTTGCCATAAGCATAAAGTTATGATAGCTAGGAATATCATCCTGGTCGTGGAAGTTACCCTGATAAAGAGGAGTAACTGTAGACAAACCAGCATACCAATCTGATACAGCGTGGTTGTATGTTGAATAAGTACCTTTGCTCCAGCTATTCCAAGGAGAAGCCTGACCGTTTTTAGAGTCGATGCTATAGCTTTTTGCCGCTGTATCTTCTACTACGTCAGAAGCATCAGAAATCTGATTTGTTGTTCTGTAGTTAAATAGTGTAGCTGGAATCCAATAGGTACCAGTTGACTTAACTGTAATATCGTCATTATCGTCGTCATCGTCGTCATCGTCACTACTAGAGCCTTTGGTAGATATTTTTATTGTACTAGTTGATATTGCGCTCCAGTATGGATTGCTATCACTTTTATTTGGGTCTATTGATTTGCTTCCATCAGGAATACCTTTATAGGTTTCCCACAATCTGTCGTTGCCGCTGTTAACAATGCTGTAATTGCCACTATCAGCAAAGAAGTAACCTGTGTAGCCACCCCATGAGAAGCCAGACTTTGTATAATAGTTGCCAGATTTAGTCAACTGATGTGCTTCAACATAATCATCTTTACCAATATAAAGATACACACTTTCCCAGTTTGTAGCACTTGCATCAACAGTAATTGTGATATTACTTGCATTGAAGGCACTTGCTGTAATAGTTGAACCAACAGCACAAACTGTGAACAACGAAAGTACCATCAATACTGAAAGTAGCGATGAAATAAAGCGTTTTGACATACGCTTAAAAGTTTTTGCTTTCATAATTTTTAACCTCCTAAATTATTTATAATAACTGTTTTTTACGAGAAAGGAATACCCGTGTTATAAAGCATAAGCCTCCTGACCTCCCAAGCTCTCTAATTAATTATAGAACCTTATTTCTAAAAAGGGTACACTTACTCATAGTTATTAACGATATAATTATACACCAAATTTTACTAGGTTTCAATAACGCTAAAACCTTTTTAGGTATTATAACGAATGTTAATCTTAACGAATTTTCAATAAATTTTTTGTTAAATTTAGAAAACTACTGTATTAATATTCAAATTTATAAATCTTTGAGTTGTTATTTATAACTATTTGCTGTATTTCTCCTGTAATAAGGCTACAAATTATATCTGCTGTTTGAGTTGTATAAATAGCTGTTGAGTTAGTAGTAGATTTTAAATATGTTCCAGAGCTATAAATTTGCGAAAGTGCGTTGTAAATTTCGCTAGCAGAATTGTTTAAGGGTAACCCTTTTGCTGAAGTATACGAAAGATTGTTGTAATCTATAGACATAATGTTATTTTTATAAGAATAAGTAAGACCGTTTAATTCTGTAGGTGTGTGGTAGGTTATGGTTGTAAGAGAATTACCACTATGAGATACTGTATAGCTTTGATTATCACAGGTTACCTTTGCTGTAAAGCTTGCTAAAGGCTTGGCAGGTTGCTGTGTTTTTGTGCAAGAGGTAAGTGTAAACGCTATTAACGCTACCATATATATTGTTAGCTTTACAAAAATTTTCATATTAATCTCTCCTTTTTATATTATTATGCTTTATATGAGAAATTAATGAATTTACGTTTGAGTATAACAGATGTGTCTACATAAAATATAATTTGGAATACTGTTTATTTTACGCAAAAAAACTCCCATTGGCTTTAAACCAACGGGAGTTTAGTTGCTGTAGAGTGATTATAAATTAAACCTCTGCAAACTCTGCTTCCATTTCAGGAAGTTCTTCTTTACCTGCTGAAATAAGTAGAGTAATGTTTGTTTCTGCATTTGCTGACAAAGCATTTAGCTTGCTTACAAATGTTTTAAGATCGTCTTTATTATCTGTGCAAATTTTAAATGTTGAATCCACAAAAATATCTGTAATATCATAGTTACCTGCACAAATACCACTGATAAAGCCGAATAGAACATCGTAACCGGCAATTTGATACTGGTCTGTATCAATTAGTCTTGCCTTAGGTGTAACATCGTATGTAAGCTTTGCTCCTTTCTCGATAACTACTACATTGCCTGTTGACTTTGTAACAGCTTCGTTAGCCAAAGCGATAAGCTTCTTTGTTTTACCTGAACCCTTGCGACCGATTAGTAATGTTACCATAATTTTTTCCTCCTATATATCCACCAAAGTGGTTCTTTAAAATTTATAAGGCTTGTTATTAATTAATAAAAGCCCTTAGTTAAGGCGAGCCTCTAAAGCTGCCTTTTCTGACTCGTAACCAGGCTTACCAAGCAAAGCAAACATATTCTTCTTGTAGCTTTCAACACCAGGCTGGTTAAATGGATTTACACCCAACAGATAACCACTGATAGCACAAGCCTTCTCGAAGAAATAGATTAGATATCCAAGCTCAGACTCTGTCATCTCTTCAACGTCAAGAACAATGTTAGGTACTCCACCATCGTTGTGTGCAAGAACTGTACCCTCGAATGCCTTTGTGTTAACAAAGTCCATAGTTTTGCCTGCCAAGAAGTTTAGTCCGTCGATATTGCCCTCGATTTCGTCAAGAACAATCTCTCTCTTAGGCTTTTTAATATTTACAACTGTTTCAAACATTGAACGAGTACCCTCTTGGATAAACTGACCCATTGAGTGTAGGTCTGTAGAGAATACAACGCCTGCTGGGAATAAGCCCTTATTGTCTTTACCCTCACTCTCACCAAATAGCTGCTTATACCACTCTGTCATCATTGTAAATGCAGGCTCGTAGCTAACAAGAATTTCAATACTTTTACCCTTTCTGTTAAGGATATTTCTTGTTGCAGCGTACTTGTAGCAATCATTTGTAGCAAGATCATCGTTATCAAAATCATCCTGTGCCTTTTTTGCACCAGCCATAAGAGCGTCGATATCAGCACCTGATACTGCGATTGGTAGCAAACCAACAGCTGTTAGTACAGAGAAACGACCACCAACATCATCTGGTACTACAAAGGTTTCGTAGCCCTCTTCATCAGCTAAAGCCTTTAGTGTACCCTTAGCCTTGTCAGTTGTGCAGTAAATTCTCTCTTTAGCACCCTCTTTGCCGTACTTCTTCTCAAGCATTTCTCTGAATACTCTGAAAGCGATAGCTGGCTCAGTAGTTGTACCTGATTTTGAAATCATATTAATAGATACATCTTTACCCTCGCAAATGTCCATAATATCTGCAAGATAAGATGAGCTAATGCTGTTACCTACATAGTAGATATCTGGTGTATCCTTAGATTTTGCATTATAGTTTTGTGAGTGAATAAACTCGATAGCTGCTCTAGCACCAAGATAAGAACCACCAATACCGATAACTATAAATACATCTGTATCCTTTTTAATCTTTTCTGCTGCAGCCTTAATGCGAGCAAACTCCTCTTTATCATAATCAGTAGGTAGTGTAAGCCAACCGATAAAATCATTACCAAGACCTGTTCCGTTGTGAAGAGTGTCATGAGCAGCCTTTACCTGAGAAGCTATAGCTGTGTACTCCTCGTTACTTACAAAACCTGACAAATATTTGTCTGAAAAAGTTGTTGCCATATTATGTCCTCCTAAGCTCTTGTAATAATCATTACAAGTATTGTGTATATATAATACAATACTTCTTACTGTTTTTCAAGTTTGTAATGTAAATTTTCATAACTTTTTAATAATTTTCTTTATTTTTTACTTTATTTTGCAACATAAACATCCAAAACATCGGCTGTTTATATTTAAAATTATTTTAAATATATTCTGTTGCTGGTAAAAACAGTAAAATATAACATCAGTTATTTCAAAAATTATTTATATTATTTTACCAAATATTTTTCAAAAAAAATCTTCGCTCATAGCGAAGACTTCTTTTGATGATTATAGAATTTAGTACGATATTTATTATAAATAGATAAAGAAAAAGGAGTAACTTAAATCCGACAAAATGTTGAACTAACTTACATATATATAATACCATATTTTGTACAAAAGTCAATAGTTTTTCTAATTGTTTTTATCTATTTTCAGTAATTATGATGTTGAGTGTTATTTTATATTTAAAAACTTCATTTCTCAAGCAATGGTGCAAGATATTTACCTGTGTAGCTATCAGGATTTTTTGCCACCTGTTCTGGTGTACCCTTAGCAACTACAGTTCCTCCCCTGTCACCACCCTCCGGGCCTATATCAATAATATAATCAGATGTTTTTATAAGGTCTAGGTTATGCTCTATAACTATAACAGTATTACCAGCATCTACAAGCTTTTGCAAAACGTGTACAAGCTTGTGTACATCTGCAATATGCAAGCCTGTGGTTGGTTCGTCTAAGAAGTAAACTGTTTTACCTGTGGAGCGTTTTGCAAGCTCGGTAGCAAGCTTTACTCGTTGAGCTTCACCACCAGATAGCGTTGTTGCTGGCTGACCAAGCTTAATATATCCTAAGCCTACATCAAGCAAGGTTTTAAGCTTACGGTGAATTTTTGGCATATTTGCAAAAAACTCTACTGCTTCCTCTACCGTCATTTCAAGCACATCATAAATAGATTTACCTTTATATTTAACCTGTAGAGTTTCTCGGTTATAGCGTTTACCCTTACAAACCTCGCAAGGTACATAAATATCTGGCAAAAAGTGCATTTCTATCTTTAATATACCATCACCCTGACAAGCCTCACAGCGTCCACCCTTTACATTAAACGAAAATCTGCCCGTACTGTAGCCACGCATTTTAGCATCTTGAGTTGACGCAAAAAGCTCTCGGATGTCCGTAAATACACCTGTATAGGTAGCAGGATTTGAGCGTGGTGTTCTGCCTATTGGCGATTGGTCTATATTAATTACCTTGTCAAAGTTCTCGATACCAGTAATTTCTCTGAATTTACCAGCCTGACACTTAGCTCGATTTAGCTGTGAAGAAAGATGCTTGTACAATATTTCATTTACTAGCGAAGATTTACCCGAACCAGACACACCAGTTACACAAATAAATTCTCCAACAGGAAATTCTACTGTAATGTTTTTAAGATTATTTTGCTTTGCACCTTTAACAACAAGCTTCTGCCCTGTGCCCTTTCGACGTTCCTGTGGAACTTCGATTTTTCTTGTGCCACTCAGATATTGACCTGTGATTGAGTCCTTACAAGCAAGAATTTTATCCATTGTACCACTACAAACTATGTTACCACCATGTACACCAGCACCAGGGCCTACATCTATAATATGGTCAGCAGCCTTCATTGTGTCTTCGTCGTGCTCTACAACTATTACTGTATTACCTAAATCTCGTAGCTTTTTAAGAGTAGAAATAAGCTTGTCGTTATCTCTTTGGTGCAAGCCTATACTAGGCTCGTCAAGAATATATAAAACACCCATAAGGAATGAGCCTATCTGAGTAGCCAGACGGATACGCTGGCTTTCGCCACCACTTAATGTACCTGATGAACGAGAAAGTGTAAGATAATCAAGTCCTACGCTATGCAAGAAGCCTAAACGATTATTGATTTCTTTGATAAT
>JAXJJE010000396.1:0-1230 GCA_036298405.1 Acutalibacteraceae bacterium | reverse complement strand
ACCCCAAAAGCCTTTAAAAAGGCTTTACCCAAACTTTAAGTTTTGGTTTGTGCGAATTTTAAAGTCACAGATAAACTACAATTTGTAAATCAAAGCAAATTTTTAATGCTTCTTGCAATTTTTGTTGCTACATATGGATTATTCATTGTATATAAATGTATACCCTCAACACCGTTTGCGATCAGGTCTACAATCTGGTTTACAGCATAAGCTATTCCAGCATCACGCATTGCCTCAGGGTTATCACCATACTTCTGCATCATCATAGAAAATTTCCTTGGCAATGAAGCACCACACATACTAACCATTCTTTCAATCTGTTTGCAATTAGTTACTGGCATAATACCTGCTTGAATAGGAACATTTATACCTGCAATTCTTGCTTTTTCTACAAAAGAGTAAAACGCTTCATTATCAAAGAAAAGCTGAGATACAAGAAAATCAGCACCTGCGTCAACCTTTTTCTTTAAGTTAAGAATATCCTCAATCTCGTTTTTTGAATCCATATGCATCTCTGGGTAGCAAGCACCACTAATGCCCAAGTCTGGATTTTTTTGCTTAATATATGATACTAAATCACTTGCATAGGTAAAGTCGTTTTTAGGTGGTATTTCAGGATTGTGGTCACCTCTTAATGCAAGGATATTTTCTACACCAACTGCCTTAAAGCTCTCAATAGCAGAGTCGATTTCTTCCTTAGTATTTGTAAGACAGGTCAGATGAGCCACAGGCTCAACATTGTGCATATTTTTTATTATCGAAGCAATTTTGCCTGTATATTTTCCATTACCACCACCACCGGCACTGTATGTAACGCTTATGTAGTCGGGATTAATGTCGGTAAGCTGTTCCAGTGTGCTGTAAACTGTTTCTATATTATCAGTGAACTTCTTAGGTGGAAATACCTCTAGTGAAAATACAGTTTTGTTATTATTGAATTTATCTATTATTTTCATAGAATTTCTTCCTTTCTTTCAATAGAATATACTTTAAAAATTTTAGTCAATTATAGCATAATAGCTTTCGACTGTTCAATCAGTAAAAATATATGGATAAACTATAGATAATGTTAGTTTTTGTCTATAGGTAGGATTTGAAGAGATAAAACAGATAATACGAAAAAGTAAAATAGTAAATGTAATTTGATGTATTTGACACTTAAAATAAAAACTTATCGTAAAAAATCTAACGGGAAATATTTTCTATATATTTTATACAAAATTAACAATT
>JAXJJE010000395.1:0-2769 GCA_036298405.1 Acutalibacteraceae bacterium | reverse complement strand
TCACCATTGATATAGAAAGCCCAGTAGGTTTTATCTATATCGTAATCAGCTGTAATGCCGTTTACTGACTTAACATATAAACCATACTGTCCGTTTTCACCGTCAATCAGCTTTAAATCAAGCAATGCGTCGCCAACGGTTTCTTTGTTGGTGTGAATTTCAAAGCTTGTTTCGTTACCGTTTAAATCAACAACGCTAAACGGAAACATTGTTTCACCTTCACCAAGCACTTTTGCTGTGTCTGATACAGCTGTTTGTGCTTCGGTTGCCTGTGCTTGGGTTGCCTGTACCTCTGTTGGTAGCTGACTGCTGTCAACTGGGTTGTTCGTTACACATCCTGATGTTGTAAATGCCATAGCCACAATAAGCATTGAACCAAGGAGCAACGAAGTAAATTTTTTACTACTGTTAAATCTCATAATTCTTTTCCTCCTGAATTTTAATATAATTTTTCCTTTTAACCGGCACTCGCAGTTTTTTACAAAGGAACATAATATTCGGATATTTCGACTAAGCGATACATAAATCCGTCTTCTCAGATTAACTCCAATGACATTTCCCTGATTGTGGCGTCAGGTAAGGAAATATGCAATTTATTCGCATCACGGCGACGTGCTCGTATGGGATTCACACCCATTTCCCCGAATATTATTTCTATCATAAATTTATGATATACAGTGTTTGTAAGATGAGATAAGTATGATTATATCATAATTATCTGCTATATAAAAGTTAGATTTGTATGGTCGTCGGATTATTTAAAATTGTGGTTTTAAAAAGTTGAAATACACATTAAAACTCATTACAATCTTCATCAACCTCGTTCTTCATCAACCTCGTTGTCGATATCTGCCTGTACCTCCTGTTCAATTTTATAGTAGTTTTCCATATAATTATCAAGAAATTGCAATGTTATCAGCTCATCGTCGTTGTATATCAACAGCTTTGCACCCTTGTCTGTAAGTTCGCTGATAAGCTTACGGAACAGTCTGTTTCTGTCAACATTATTCATGTCATCGCAGATATCCCGCTGTATAAATCATGTTCGATTACATAATCATTATTTTCGATTCGCTTTTTTATTTCTGCCATTGACAGAGCTTTGTTGTATTTTCTGAGTACAGGTATATATTTTGCAATGCTGCTGTCATTTTCGATTTTTAGCTTCAGCATAGAATTTACCTCCGTTGTTAAATTGATAATACACTGACAACATTATTCAGTACACAGCAATAAGTAAAAAAATCATAATTGCTACTGTAGCGATAGCTGATAAAATCAGTGAGATAATAAAATAGTGCTTGATAAGGTACTTCTCGCTATAGCCAAGCTGACCAGGAATACAGGCTTTTTTAGGATTCTTTATGTAATATAGTGTGATTGTTTCAGAAAATTCATCTTTTGAATCTACTTTGTATCTGCGTTTTTTACCGTTGCAGTCGTATTCATAGGTGTATTCAGTTCTATATTCCTCCGTGCTGTGTTCTATCTCGTTTGAGGTGGTGTGGTAATTTCTTTTATAATAGCCTTTACGCTTTATCAGTGTGGCATGTATCATGTGGCCATCTCGTTGTGCCTTTTCGCATATCCGTTCATTTATAAAGGGAATATACCAAAACAGCCTTACTACACTGAAAATCGGTGCAATAATTATTGACAGCATAGAGCCGGCAGCAAGCCCGATTACTAAGCTGAATATTAATATTGATATAATTACCGGAAAGTTCATGTTGTAATACCTCGTGTTTTATTTTGTTAGTTTTATTTTACATATCGCCACATAAAGCCTAATGATTTAAAGTATGTACCTGTATAATTATCGGGAAATTCCTCTATATAGGAATCAAAAAAATATACCATATAATCCTTTATGACTATGGATGCGTCAAGTAAGTCAGATGTATAATTTTCTTCACCAGGAGCTATATGACAAATTCGTGGAGCTAATAATATTATTTCAAGTTCCTTTGCCAAGTCGCTATTAAAAACTACTTTGATTTTTTTGCTACCACTAGTGCTTAGGTACATACTATTGTTATCAACATAATCTCCACTGATATAAGAAATTTCTTTTATAACTGAATCGTGAAAGCCACTGTACTCGTTCATCAAATAATCAATATCTTCCTGTGACTCAATATAATTCCAGCCTTCTAATTTAGTTGTGAAGTTTTCTATACCTAACTTAGCTTTATCTGCTGTATTATTTTCTAACAATTTTATGAAAGCTTCCCCTGATACCCATAGTGCTTTATAACCATTAAAAGATTTAAGTGGTTCGCTGTTTTTGATTTTTGTATTGATAGAGTTTAGTTGAATTTGTGTAGGCTCTATCCATTCAGAACAGGTAATTGGATTATAATCAATTATTTCTACATTCACTCTGTATGGAAATTTAGTTTCAAGTGCTAAATATTCAACTAATATTACTTTATCGTTTTGTGTGACATTATCTACAATATAATAGCTATATCCAGCCCTGTTGATTACACCATATACCTCAGAAATATAATATTTGTTTTGCGTTTTATTATATACCCTAGCTCTCATACATTATCTCCTTTACTTAAATGTTATTATTTCTTTCTTAAAGAACAAACACACTCCACATGGCTAGTCCCTGGGAACATATCCACCGGTGTAACCTCCTGTGGGGTATAGCCGTATTCGTTAAAGATTTTTATATCTCTTGCCATTGTGGCACTGTCGCAGGATACATACACCACCCTTTGTGGTGACATATTGCTTATTATTTCTATAAGCTGTTTG
>JAXJJE010000394.1:0-12222 GCA_036298405.1 Acutalibacteraceae bacterium | reverse complement strand
TTTTCTTGCTGTTTCGTCAAGATTTTTTGTCATACGAGGAATGTCGTGGTTGCTGGTAAACATACTTATATAACCACAATCCTTAGTAGCTTTAAGATTAGGTACATACTCATCTGTAAATACAGTAACATCACCCTTACCGTTTTTACTGAAAAAGCTCATATCTTCGCCGTCTACTTCATAACGGAAAAGAGTGCTGTAGCCATTTCCTCTGTGGTCAAGGTAGAAGTCCATATGGAAACCACCCTTATAAAGTGAACGAACAGGATGACACCACTCTGAAACCATTGCAGCCTCTGGATATTCCTTATCAAGCATTTCACGAATACCCTTCCATATTCTTGCAGTTGCAACCTTTTCGTCATCGTTTTTAACTAATGAGTCAGCCATATCAACTCTGAAGCCGTCACAGCCCTTATCAAGCCAAAAACGCATAATATCCTTTAATGCCTCTACTGTAGCAAGACAGTCAGGGTGGTCACAAGGTAATTGCCATTCTGGGTGAGTAATTTCGTGGAAGCCATAGTTAAGTGCAGGCTGTGAACAGAAATAGTTAACCATATAGTTACCATCACGGTCTGTTACACCTACCATCATTCTATATTTTGGTGGTGCGTCCCATACGGATTTTGTCCAGATATATCTGTTAGATAGCTCGTTTGGTATAGGCTGTTTACTTTGTGTGAACCATTCGCAGGTATCAGATGTATGTCCAGGAACTAAATCAAGCAAAATTTTAATACCCTTTTCGTGTGCTACCTTAAACAGATTAACTAAATCCTCATTAGTACCATAGCGTGGTGCTACCTTTTTATAGTCACGTACATCGTAGCCTGCATCCATAAAAGGTGAATCATAGCAAGGGTTCATCCATATAGCGTTACAGCCAAGGCTTTTAATATAGTCTAGCTTTTCAATAATACCATTTATATCACCAATACCGTCACCATTACTGTCGTAGAATGATTGTGGGTATATCTGATAAAATACAGCGTTTTTTAACCATTGTGGCATTATAAATTCCTCCATTTGTTTAAATTGAATATCTAACAACAGCAGTTTACAGCTGTTTATAGTAATACTTTACACAAAAAATTACTATATTTCAAGTAGTTTCATAGCATTTTTGTAAAATATTTTATTTTTCATTTCTTCGCTAAAGCCAAAGCTGTTTATTCTGTGTACAGCATCCTCTCGGTTGGTCCATGGTGAATCTGTACCAAAAAGAATATGGTCTGGGTTCATAGAAAAATAAATTTTTCTTAATATGTTATCATCCATATAACCAAGAGAGTAGCTTGTATCTATATAAATCTCGTCTTTATCAATCAAATATTTTAAAAATTCATCGCTGTACATATAACCACCAGAGTGAGCCATTACAATTTTACCACCCTTTAGCTGTGATAAAATGTTATAAAGCATTTTTGGTGTGCTACGCCTGCAATTATTTTTGTATGATAAATCAAGTCCAGAATGAATAGTAATAATTAAACCAAGCTTTACAGCATAGCTTAGCATATCTGCCATTCTAGGGTCATCGAGGTTAATTCCCATAAAGTCAGGGTGAATTTTTATACCCTTTAGATTGTATTCGTATTTTATTTTATCAAGCTCTGCTTTGTAATCCTCGCATAATGGATGAACACTACCAAATGAAATTATACCACCTATACCGTTGTTTTGGTGTGCAAATGTATTTATAGTAGCTGTGTTTTGTGGCTTTACTGCTATAGGCAGTATAACACTTATGTCTATATTTGCGTCTTGAGCAGTTTTTAACAAATCGTCAAGAGTGCCATTAGCAAAGGGCTTTGAGTTGCCAGCCTTTTGTAATGAAGAAATAGCACGCTCGGCAAGATTATCTGGGAAGCAGTGTGTATGAAAGTCTATAATCAAAATTAATCGCTCCTTTTCCATTATTAATGAATTTATTATAAAAAATTCTTTCCAACCATAAATTCCAACTTGCGCATAGGCTGTACAGATAATATTATATAAGTATATATGCTAAGCTTTTGTTTTGTATTTAGATTTTATATCAAGCTTAGTATAACCAAGAAAGGACAGGTATAAACTTATGAATATTGAGTTGCTTGATGAAAAGAGGGTTCTTATAGATTTATGTGTTGACGATATGCAGCTTCTGTCTTTAGAATATAAAAATCTTTCTATGCAATCTCCTGTTAATAGAAAGATTATAAACAATCTGGTGCGTATTGCTAAGCTTAAAACAGGCTTTCAAACAAGCAAAAGCAGTACAGTTTTTGTAGAGGCTATGCCATATCAGGGTGGGTGCTTTATTCTTATAACTCTGAAGGATAGTAGTAAAGCTAATGGTAAAAAGTATAGGGTAATACGTAAGCTACACAAAAGGGTATTTATGTTTAATAGATGTGAAGAAATGCTTAGTGCTGTTGAAAAGCTATACCCTTATAAAGAACAGATAGTTAAAAGCACACTTGCTTTTAAAGATAATATATACTATCTACTAGTTCATACACCTAATAATGCAATTACTATTGCAGAAATAATATTAAGTGAATTTTCATCAGGTGGAATTTCAGGTGGTATTAAGATAGCACATATTTTAGAGCATAGTAATATTATAGCAGAAAATAATGCTATAGAAAAAATAGGCAGTGCTTTGTGCAAGGTTTAATCTGCACATTACACTGCCAATAAAATCAGAGTAGATTGGGCGATTTTGTATATGCAAAATCGTCTATTTTTATGCGTTATCGCTTAGCTCTTTAAGCTGAGCGATTGCCATTTTAGGGTCATCTGCCTTAAACACACCTGTACCAGAAACGCAGATATCAATACCAGCCTTTGCACACTGTGCAATAGTTTTGTCGTTAATGCCACCGTCTGCCTCTATAACAATTTCTACGCCCTGTTTTTTAGCTTCTTCTTTAATTTCTGCTACCTTTGGCATCATATCAGCCATAAATGACTGACCACCAAAGCCAGGCTCAACTGTCATTATAAGTACCATATAAATATCCTTTAGATAAGGAAATACTGCACTGGCAGGTGTGTTTGGCTTTATAACCAAGCCAGCCTTTACATTTGCGTTGTTGATTTTGTCGATTGTAGCCTTTATGTCAGATTTTGCTTCAACATGGAATGTAATTATATCTGCACCAGCGTTAACAAAATCATCTATGTAGTTGTAAGGGTTGTCTATCATCAAATGTACATCAAATGGAACATCAGATAAACCTCTTACAGCCTTTATAATTGGTGCACCAAATGTAATGTTAGGAACAAACGCACCGTCCATAACGTCAAGGTGCATATAGTCAGCTCCGGCTTTGTCCATTCTTACAATTTCTTCTCCCATTTTTGAGAAGTCGCAAGATAATAATGAAGGTGCTATTTTCATAGTAGTTCTCCTTTTTTATATAGTATTATACCTTTAACAGCAAAGGTATTGATATATCTATTATTGTCCATAATATCGAGAAGCAGGTTATTGCAAAAGAGCTTACGCCAAGGTCACCAGACATTACTGCAACGGCTGTGCCAAAGCATAGCATAATAATTAAACCGATAAGCTGAACAAGTACAGCTATTGTTATGTGGGTTTTTATTTTTATACAGCCTGCTACAGCTCTTGCTAGTGAGCTTGTTTTACCTCTTGTGCCTATATAGCAACGAGCATTTCCACTTTTTTCTTTAAGTGCTTCTTTGCATATATTACCAAGTGAGTTAGGTAATATTTTTACAGAGCGTATATGCATATCATAATCGCTTGCAATTCGCTTTGAGGTAAGGTTCGGGTCGGCAGTACGAATAAGTACAGACACACCATTTTTCTCTAGTCTTTGAAGCTCTGCTTTAAGCTTGTTGTCAGGTGTATATGATGTAACTATCATAGCAACAAGCTGACCAGCATTTGCAAGATAGGTTATGTTGCGATTTTCGTCAACAAAAGGCTGAGAATCCTCAAAAGGAGGTGGTGTAATTCCGTATTTTTCAAGCAGCTCTCGTCTGCCTATCAGTACACGCTCGCCACCAATCCAGCCCACAATGCCTTTGTTTTCTTCAAACTTAACGCTGTCAACATAAGGTAATTGGTCTGACTTGTCGTTTATAACATCTGTAAATACATAGGATAGCGATGTATTAGCCACCTTTAATACAGCAGCAGCATTTAAAATACAAGACTCAAAGTTAGATGTCATATACTGCTTTACTCTTACCAGCTTTACAGAAGATGGTGGGTAAAGCTCACGGCTGTCAAGCATAATTGCAGCAGTGTCTACAAACTGGGTAACTGCTGGGTAGCCAACTACCATAGCGTCTTCTCTTAACGCCTTTGAACAAAGCTTTCTAATAGGTATATTAACAGCAAGCATACAAGCAAGTGGAATACTAAGGCTTGCAATCATAGCAAATGATGATATTGCACCTAGTGCAGACTGATAAATTATACCGTGAATAATAGAAATAACAACAGATACCACCAAGCCTATAAGTGAGAAGCTTGACGCCATAGATTCGCTAGGGTCTTTTGCGTAAGAAAGCTTCATAAAATTGCTGAAGAATTGAGTTCTTCTTTGATATGCAATAACAGGGTCATCGGCATTTGTACCTCGTACCATTCTTTCTGCATTGCGTCTGTCGTTAAGTATTGTAACAGCATATTTTTTTCTGTCAGTTGCTACGAACCTGAAATTATCTTTAATTCTAAGGTGCTGTACCATTCTGCCAAGAGAATTTAAAGCAAGTGCAAATATTACTAAAATAGCGTATAGGTTTTGAGAACCGTGGAAGAACGCATAGCAATCAAAAAATGCTGCTATGCTTTGTATTGTTACAGCTATTGAAGCTACTGCCACACCTGTTTCTGAATTACCCTTAAAGCCCAGTAAAGGAATTAAGCCACGCTTTATTGTATTTGCAGAAATTCCGATTGCTATTGCTAACAATACCAGATTAGCTGTGCAATATGCAAGGTCTACATTTGGGATAATACTGTCAAAGATTGTAGGGAAAAAGGTTTTGAAAATAGTTAGAACAAGCTCAAGTACAAAAATTATACTTGTAAAAATAGTTCTGAAAAACTCATTTCGGATGTTCATATTTATTTCAACCATTACAGCCCTTGCGTCCTGAACGTGCTCATAGTCCTCTATTTTTTCGGTTGTAGAATCACTTACCGAAAATGCACTATAATCTACTGCTGTGCCATAATCAGTCAACAGAGTTTCTTTTAAGCTTTTTTGTTTCTTGCTATTTTTAGCCTCTTTCTTTAATCTACGCTTTTCCTCTTTTGCCTTTAGCTTAGCTTGTCGCTTTTTTTCTTTTTCGGTTAAAGGTATTTCTTCATAGGCTTCATCGTGCTCATCATCATCTATAATATCAGAGGTTGTTATTATAGTTTCGTTTTTATCCTCGAAAATCCTCTTATCTATATCTGACGAATCGTTTTTAACAAAAGGTGTTGTAGGCTTAGTTATTATTTCTTCTTCAAGAATTTCGGCTTCTTTTTTATCCTGTTCAGCCTTTTTAGCCTGTAGAGCATCTGGGCTTAAATAAGCCTCATAAGCATTCATTAAAATAGGTGAAAGCTTGCCTATTTCTATGTTAAAGGTTGTAGGTGTTGTTTCTATGGTATACATAGGCTCTACGTTACCCTCTATAAATATGTTACCATTTACCTTTTGTACGGTAGCAAAGCTCATATCAACATCAACAATAGGTACAGAGTCGTTAGCTATATCGTTTGTACTGCTTGTTTCTGTTTGTGGAGTATTATAATCAGCAGTATTTGTTTTTGTGCTTTCTTTTTCTGCTTTGGCTGATTTTTGAGATTTTCGCTTTTTCTTTTCTGTAGTGTCGGCTTCACTATGCAGATTAGAAATACCCTCGTCACTGGTGTATTCGTCTGGCTTAGCGTTTAAGGCTTGTCCAAACTTAAACAGAGAGTTAAAGAATGATTTTTTTCTTTTTCGTGGTTTTTTTTCAAGAAATTCTTCTAATCCAGATAAATCGTATAAAGGGTCATCATTTTTTGATTTATCATCTACAGTGTCTTCTATGTCATCGTCGTCATCGTCGTCATCATCGTCATAAGAATCAGAGTTGTTATCAGATTTTTCTGCACTGTCACTTTCGGCTTCGTCTGTAGCCTTGTGCTTGGTTTTAGCACGCTCTTGTACCACTCTTTCGTGATTTCCGATAAGCTCTACATCATCTTCGTTTTGAGCATCGCTTTCGTTTTCGCTTGACTGTGTATTTTCACTTTCTTCGTCAAAGTGAGGGTCACTGTCCACTATTTTTAAGAAAGGCTTTTTTAGTTTTTCTTTCTTTTCTGTTGTGTGGTCTATAGCTTCTTCTTTAGTGGTTTGTTCTTCTGTGGAGATTTGTAGAAGAGCTTCTTTTTGTTTGTTTTCTTCGATAGCATCTTTTTCTGTTATTGTCATAAGCCTTTTCAGCTTTTGAAGAATAGTAGCTATTTCTTTATCTTGTTCTTTTTCTTTTTCATTTTCGTTTGCCAATATTACCAACTCTTTTCCAAAGTGAAATATTTTGGTTTTGTTTATTTACTTACTCGTTTATTTATTTCTCTGTCGCATAACGTCATACATTAGCACACCTGCTGCAACTGATGCGTTTAAGGAATTTATTTTACCTTTCATAGGTAGTGACAAAATACCATCGCATTTACTGCTTACAAGTCTGCCAATGCCTTTACCCTCGTTGCCTATTACTAGGGCAATGGCACCAGTGAGGTTAGTTTTTGCAGAATCCTCACCATCCATATCAGCACCAAATACCCATACACCACGTTCTTTAAGCTCGTCAATTACGGTTGGAATATTTGTTACACGGGCAACGTGTACATATTCAACTGCACCAGCAGATGACTTACCTACAGTATAGCTTAAGCCTGCACTTCTACGCTTAGGAATAATTACACCATGTGCACCAGTACATTCTGCTGTACGTATAATAGCACCAAGATTGTGTGGATCTTCTATTTCGTCAAGTACAATTATAAAAGGTGGTTCACCACGCTCTTGTGCTGTTGTGAAAATATCCTCAATGGTGGAGTATTCCTTTACAGCTGCCATTGCTGCAATACCTTGATGTACAGCACCACCACATAAAAAGTCTAGCTTTTTGCTGTCTACCTCTTTTACAGGTATGCCTTTATCCTTTGCCTGTGCAACAATAACGCCACAAGAGCCAGATTTACTGCCTCTTGCAATAAGCACAGCCTCTATAGCTCTGCCACTGTTCAATGCTTCTTTTACACAGTTTCTTCCTGCTATTATATCGTTATGCCTTTCAGCCTCGTTAAAATTCTGAGGTTTTCTGTTTTTGTCTTTTTCAAAGCTTTTATTATTTGCTTTATTTTTAAAGCTGTTGTTTTTTTCTTTCATATTAACAAAACCTGCCATTACTTCTTTTTTTGCATATATACCTAAATTATAGCACAATCAAAAGAAATATCCAACTGTTTAAAAGAAAAAATACTTATAATAGCGTATTGTTCATAAAGTAGGCACCAACATCAATATTTTCGGGTATTATACCGTACATACCAGTAATAGGGTCTTTAAAAAGCTCAATATGAGGTGGTGCGGCAGTAAAACAAAAAAACATTACCATAAATAAAAATAAAAGCCCTAAACATAAAGGGAATAGCTGGCGAAGGTCTTTTTCACTGGTTGTAACCTTATAGCTAAAAAAATGAGCAACTGCTATCCATATAAAAACACTGATAATATCAACAATAAGAATATGTGTGCCTATTATTGTAGTGTAAAGATAAAAAAAGCTTATAATAAGCAATGCCAACAAGTAAAGCCCAAAAACCTTTGCAACCACAAATTGTCTGAAATATGGTATAGAAAAAGCAAGCTCTATAATACCCCACACCACATATGGCATAGCAAAAATTTTAATATGCTCCCACACACTTTCGTTTACAGCACCAAAAAGCACACTTAACGCACTGCCATTGCTCCACTGGTAAAAAAAGTGAAGCAGAGTTCCACTTATAAAAACAAAGAAAACACCCCAAATTTCAAGCTTTTTCAATTTGTTATCCACCTAATCACCCCGTTTATTATCTGTTTAATTTGTATGAAAAACAGATAAATTATATTACAGCACAGTGTTAGGTATGAATTTGTTATTTAGTTTTTAGTTAAATGTGATTATAAGCCGAAAAAAGTAAAATATGCAACAGTTGCAAGTGCACCAGCAAGTGCAGCAGCACCTAAGCGTAATATCCAATAAAAAATAGCGTGACGTTTTTTTATTGCTGATGGTGCGTTCATAGAAAGAAGCATTTTTTTAGCTTCCTTTTCAAGCAAGCCTCGTTGTACATCTGTGTATTCAGGGCGTAGCACCAGCAATGCACGCTCGTAATAAATATTGCCTGTATCGGTTACTTCTATAATAGCTCGGTTAATTCCTTTTATCATATTGTTTACTCCTAACATATAAAGTGTGATAATAGCATTAACAGACTTTTCCACATTTATTCAAAGCTGTAAAATTTAGTAATGTTGAAAACTCTGCGGAAAACCCCATAGTTATTAACATTTACTAACATTATACAAACGGTAAAGCAATAGTTTTTAATAAAAATGTTAAAAACACTGTGGACAATGATAAAAACAAGCTTAAAAAGTTAGGTTATACACCAGTTTTTCGGGTGGAAAACTTTTCAGAGTTTTCCACATTTATACTAAAACTTAAAAGGTTACAAAAAATAACAAAATTATTACTAGGTGTAATTTTGCGATGTCAATATAAGGTGAAAATTTTTATTTTTGCTATTGATTTAAAAAAATATTCAAAAAAAATCGCATAAAACCGTTGATTTTTGAGATGGAAAATAATTACTGATATGAAAAAATACTTGTCAATAGCTTATATCTTTATTTTTGATGCTTTAAAAACAAATAGCAAAATGTACAAAAAATTGATAATTAAAAATAACTAAAGACAGTTTTCAACACTTTTCGACTAGTTTTCCACAAAAAATCAATAAAAATTGTGGAAAGAAAAGTTTTGCACATAAATATTAGGTGAATTATGCAGGAGTTTTAGTATAAAATAAAAAAATCAGACAGTTGCTGATAAAAACTACTGTCTGATTAGTATTCTATTGATTATTCGGTTATTTCTTTTAAAGCATTAACTACATTTTCAAGCTTCATTGCTCGTGATGCCTTAACAAGTATAGTGTCATCTTTTTTTATTATGCTGTTAAGGTTGTTTAAAGCTGTAGGTACGTCTTCAAAATACAGCACCTCTGTGCTTGCACCCTTTGCACCCTCTGCAATGTCAAAGGCATCTGTGCCAATGGCAACAAGTACATCTACATTTTTATTTTTAGCGTATTCGCCAGTTTCAAAATGAAGCTGTTTGCTGTTTGTACCTAGCTCCTTCATATCGCCTAGAATACAAACTTTTCTGCCTTTAAAATTACAAAGAGTATCAACACCACCCTTTACAGAAACAGGATTAGCATTGTAGCAATCATCTATAATTGTGATAAAGCCGTTTTCTATTACACCGTCACGACTACCTACGGTTTTATAGCTTTCTACACCCTTTGCAATAGCGTTACTGCTCATACCTAAATATTCACCAATAGCAACAGCTACCAAAGCATTTGCTACCATATATGTGCCAATAGCAGGTATGTTTACAGTAATTTTGCTATTTGGTGTACATAGAGTACAGCTAATACCCTTTACACCTTGATTGTCGATATTCTCTGCGTAATATTGATTTGTACTGTTTAAGCCGTACATTATAGGTGTTGTACCATCAACGTTTTTTACTGTTGACAGATGTGTGTCATCTCCGTTTAGGAGTATAGCACCGTTTTTGTCACGGTATGTAAACATTTCTGTTTTTGCCTTTAAAACACCATTTCTGTCACCTAGATTTTCCAAATGACAGTCTCCTATATTGGTTAAAACACAAATTGTAGGCTTTACAATTTTGCTAAGTCTTGTCATCTCGTCAAAATCACTTATGCCCATCTCTATAACAGCAACCTCATGAGATTCTTCAAGACCAAAAATTGTAAGAGGCACACCCAGCTCATTATTAAAATTACCTTGTGTTTTGTGTACGTTAAAGTTTTGGCTAAGCACAGCGTAAATCATTTCTTTTGTGCTTGTTTTGCCAACACTTCCAGATACACCAATTACAGGTATGTTGAATAATGATCGGTAATACTCTGCAATATCCTTAATAGCCTGATAGCAAGACTCTACTATAATAATAGGCTTGTCGGTGTCAATTTCTTTTTCAGATAAGCTACACGCAACACCAGCCTCAAAGGTTTGCATAATAAAATCGTGTCCGTCTACTCGTTCACCCCTCAGAGGAATAAATAGACAATCACTGCAAGCCTTACGGCTGTCGGTAGTTATTGAGCTTATATATGTATCTGAATATTCAGACTTTGTAAGTATACCATTGCAGGCTTTAGCGATTTCTGATAATTTTAAGCTTTTCATATTGTCACCTGTTACTGATATTTTTTTAATGATTCCTGTACAAGAATTTCAACAAGCTCTGTGTAAGAAATACCCTGTGCTAGTGCTTCCTGTGGTAGTAGGCTTGTAGGTGTCATACCTGGCAGAGTATTTGCTTCAAGACAGAACATATTATTGTTGCTGTCAAGTAAAAAGTCTATTCTTGAATACGCTTCAAGCATTAGTACCTCAAATACCTTTTCAGCCATATGCTGAAGAGCCTTTGTTGTTTCATCTGGTAACACAGCTGGACAAATATCATCAGTTAAACCGGCCTGATATTTATTTTTGTAATCGTAGAAGCCTTCTTTTGGGCAAATCTCTATGATTGGCAGTGCCTTACCTGCAACTACACCAATTGAAAATTCTCTACCTTTTATATATTCTTCCACAAGAACCTCGTCCTCGTATACAAAAGCTTCTATCATTGCTTTGTCAAATTCATCTTTATTTTGTGGTATTGCAACACCAACGCTTGAGCCACCAGAGCAAGGCTTTACAACACAAGGGAATTTATCCCAGTCTTCAAAGCTGTCACCCTTTACAAAAAGCTTACCTTGTGGTGTAGGAATACCACTTGTTAAAAACATCTTTTTAGAAAGACTCTTATTCATAGCCAAGCCACTGCCCATATAGCCAGAGCCAGTATATTTGATACCTAAAATATCAAATGTAGCCTGTAGCTTACCATTTTCGCCTACATCACCGTGCAATGCCATAAATACAATGTCAGCCTTACGGCAGATTTCTATAACATTTTTACCTAATAGGCAGTCAGGGTCTTGGTTTTTTCGGCTAGCCTTTACCTGCTCAATGTCAGGTGCAGATTCGCCGATAGATGTAATATTTCGTGTGAAGTCATAGTCAATGTCGAATATATTATCTATATTGTCTTCGTCGTAGCCCATATATACATCAAGTAAACATACCTTGTGGCCGTTTGCACGCAAAGCCTCAGCTACCTTTTTACCTGTAATAATAGAAACATCTCTTTCACTGCTTAAGCCACCAGCTAAAGCTACTATATTCATTATATATCAATCCTTTCAGATGTATGGTAATCTATACTATATCTTATTAATTTTATCACACTAAAAATGATAAGTCTATATTCAAGGTGTAAAAATCTTATTTGACAATAGGATTTAATATAGCAATGCAAACAATAAATTTATTGATAGACCGGTAATAAAAATGAGCAGATTTTGCAAATTTGGTAAAAATAAATTATAAAATCTTGCAATAATATATATTGACCTTTAATAATACATAGTTTAAAATATGTCTATAAAAATAGAAATAAATGAGGCTAAAACAATGAAATGTGAACGATGTGGTTATGAAAATTTTTCTGAAAGTCATTATTGCAGAAAATGCTGGGCAGAGCTGCATAAGCTTGATGGTGAAGGTGGAGATTCCGAATTAAGCAGGTACAAAAACAGAGGGAATTATCAACCTAGCTATAACTGTAAAAAAGACCTTTATGATGGCAATAACAGATATATAAGGGGATTGTATAATTTAGACACAAATAATAATTATACAGGTGCTAATAGTCAGTATTCATCAGCACAGAATGTACCGTATAACAATGGTGTAAATAACAACCAGCAATCTCAGACAAGACAATATCCAGAAACAGCCAGCACACAGTACGATAATAATGGGTATTCAGAAGATAATTTTTCTGCAACAGATA
>JAXJJE010000393.1:0-7545 GCA_036298405.1 Acutalibacteraceae bacterium | reverse complement strand
TATACATGAGTCTCGCAATTAAAAGCAAGCCAGACCAAACGGTCAGGATGTTGACTTGCTACGATAAACGCCTGCTACTCCCTCATGGGTTTTATTAATAGTACCTCATATTCCATAATTTGTCAACAACTTTATCAAACAAAACAGTAATATAAAAAACAATTATAGCTTTATTAAATTAATATCAACCATTTTTTATAGATTGATATATTATCATCGGGTTTCTTTTTACGCAGTATTCGTTTGGCACAAAACCTGCTCAAAAATCCTACCTACTGTTTAGAATAAAAATAGTATTAAATGATTTTAGTATAACACTAAAAAATAAAGACTACAAATCTACCACTGGTAAATTTATAGTCTTTATAAATTCAGAAGATTATTTTAACAGACTGCGTTCACAGCACTATTATCGGGTTGTTATACCAACTAACATTCTTGCTAAAATAACAACATCAATCAGGTCTACGGTACTATCACCGTTAACATCTGCTCTTGCAAGCTGTTCGTCGTTTAGCTGTGACATACTCAGGATATGGCGTTGTAGTAGTACAACGTCTATAACATTCACCTCGTCATCACCAGATATATCACCCTTTAATGTTGTTTCAACATAGTCATAGTCCATATCGAAGTACGGATTTAATGCTACCTTTTCATATTCCCAATAATCATCTGCTTTAGTAACATAGTTACCCTCAGAATCAGTTAACGGCTCAAAGGTTGTTTCACCTGTGAGTGGGTTAAAATACTTCCACTTAACAATAGCCACAGGCTGTGGTATTTTTCCAGACAACGAAGATTCAAGTATTACTTCTCTTTCTACACAGCCTAAACAGCCTGCTATATATGCACCCTCAATAGAATCGTCAATTTCGTAGATCAGGTCTGACAGACTATTCTGCATAGGGTCGTCAACCTTAAGAGGCTCTGTTTGCTTTTTAAACATCGCATAGTTTGGATCACTATCGCTGATTCCGTTATTCCACACAATATCAGTTGCAAAGCTTGGTGCAAATGCATAGTATATATTTTTATCTGCGTAAATATCGTTACCGTTTTCATCTAGTACAGATAGCTTTTTAGCTGGCTCACCTGGCCAATCAGCATTGTGCTCAGAACCACAATACCAATAGAAGCCTACTTCAAAGCCTTCGTTTTTGAATGCTTTGTTCTCTGTTACCCACTCATCTGGTGCTTCGAAGTAGTAAACATTATAGTATCCGTCCCAATCAGAAGGTATACATTCATACTTATCTTTATCTGTATATCTTTCTGGTAGGTTAACCTTTGGTGGTAAAGGTAAGCCACGGTGAAGCTCTGTTGGCTTTGTTGGAGTCTCTGTTGGTGGTTCTTCATTAATTATACAGCTATAGCCTGTGCATTTTGTTTCTGGGTTAAAGGTTATTATTACAGAGATTGTATATTCTGGAATATACATCCAAGCCTCAGTACCAAGACCTACAGCAATACCACTTTCATTGTATGTTACATCCCATGTACCATCCTGTACAACCTTGTAAGCATAATCATTATGCCACATATCACTTGTTACAGGAAACTCTACCGAATAAATACCATCTTCACCTTTTGTCATCTGATACTCAGGTGCATTTGGTACCCAAGCTGGGTTGAATAGACCCTCACTACCAGTCGCAAAGAAGTTATGCTCTTCATCCCATGTTACTGGTATATATGGGTCATCAATACGGCTTGATGTTTTTAAGCCATCAAATGTAATTGTTACGGTTTTTGCTGTTTCTGCTGTTTCTCCAAAATTAACATCTGAGTTTGAATTAAAACCATAGGCTACACCATACTCGTTAAATGCAAATTCCCAAGGATTTCCCTCATCGTAATCCTTTACCATAACCTTGTACTGTGGAAAGTCATAATAGTCAAACTCCATACCAGTGTTAGCAATACCATCCAGATTCAGATACCATATATCTGCTACCTCATCGTAATTCATTTTGTAGGTATCTATTGTCGGATTCCAAAAATCATCACCTACAAGAGCCTCATTACCAATAACTACATACTCATAGGCTGTTGGGTCCCAGTCTGGGGGTAACTCGGTAACCTCTGCCGAAGCAGGTACAATGCTCACCGAAGTAAGCGACGAAATTATTGTAGCTGATAAAACCAAGCTTAATAATTTCTTTTTAAACATCTCAATTCCTCCTTATATAATAAAATACTACAAATCCTATTATACAACCATCCCTATACAGCTTCAAGAAAAAGCAGGTTGTTGCTTTAACAATAATTATTACAATTTTTTAGTTCATTTTACCAAAAACGCTCAATTTATACTAAATACCATTTAAAATCTGCCGAAAAGATTTTGCACTTTAAAAGGTGTTTAGTATCAGCTTATTTTTTTACACTGATAAAAAACAAATTAAAGCACTTCTTTTTCTATATTTTTTAATTAGCATTTATTCGTATATTGACAGCTCCATTTGCTAACAATATAAGCAATTATATATAAGAAAGAAGGGAAAAATATGATGGATTATATAAACGCATTTTGGGTGGGTGGCATTATTTGCGTTATTGGACAAATTCTTATTGATAAAACAAAGCTTACACCAGCAAGAATACTTGTAAGCTTTGTTGTACTTGGCGTTGTGCTTACAGGTATAGGTGTGTATAAGCCAATTGTAGAATATGCAGGTGCTGGTGCTACTGTACCACTTAGTGGCTTTGGCTTTACTATGGCACAGGGTGTAAAGGAGGCTATAGCTCAGGATGGACCTATTGGCATTATAAAGGGTGGTTTAGAATCAGCAGCTGCTGGTATATCTGCTGCTGTTGTATTCGGATTAATATTTTCACTTATTACCAAGCAAAGAGATAAAAGCTAAACACAGCTTTTAAGCCTATCTACTATTAATACTAAGATCTATAAAAAGGATGACTTCTCTATGGTATATTTTGCACCAAACTTCATACTGCATACTCGCAGGGCAACAGCCTTGCTGTGAGCAAGTATCTGTTCGGCACAAACTCTTATCGTAAATCCTTGTCAAATTTTCATCAGAATTTAGTATAAAAATCAAAATAATATAAACATCAATCATTAACAGGAGGTTTTTACTTTGAAAGTAAGAACAAAGGTGCGATTAGTCAGCTTTACTTCGGCAGCTATTTTAATAATTATGGGTGCAGGTGTTACAGGCTATAACCTTGCAAACACCTATAAATCTACAATTCAATATGCTTATCAAAGGTCACTGTCTGAGCTTTCTGACTACTTTACCTCGATAAAATCAACACTTACCAAAGGTGTATATGCAAATACTCCACCACAGCAGTATGGACTTGCCTCTAAGCTTATGGTAGAGGCAGAAAGTGCAAAAAATGCACTTAGTCAGCTACCTATTTCTCAAAGCGAAAGTGAGGCTATGCAAAAATATCTTACTCAGGTGTCTGATTTTGCATCATTCTTGATTGGTATGCTGTCACGAGACGAAAATCTTAGTGAAGATAATATAGACGCTATGCAAAAGCTTTTAGAATATGCCGAAATTGTTGCCCCACAAATAGAACAGTTATCAGCCGAATTTATTGATACAGGCAAAGCTATAGGCAAGGCTCTTACTCTTAATGGAAATATTATCGAGAATAATTCTGACAAAAATAAAACCGAGTTTGACAACAGCTTTTCAACAATAAGTCAAAGCTTTGCCGACTACCCTACCCTTATATACGACGGGCCTTTTGCAGACAGTGCACAGAATAAATCGCCAAAGCAAACATCAAACGCACAGGAATGTACTATTAATCAAGCTAAAGAGGCATTGGCTGAATTTGCAGGAATTTCACCCGATTTATTAAAATACAACGAAACTCGCAACGGTGCATTACCCGTATATGTTTTTGAAGGCGAAAGCTTTTATGGTACTGTAACAGTAAAGGGATGTTATGTTTGCGAGATGTATTTTACACCAACAAGCAATAACAGCTCCACCTCAAACGCTAAAAATATAGACTATGAAAAAGCATTACAGTTTGCAAACGATTTTTTTATAAAAAATCATATAAACAGTATGGAAGAAAATTACTATACATTAGCAAACAATATATATCAGCTGAATTTTGCATATAAAGAAAACCAGACAACCTGCTATAGTGATTTGATAAAAATTGGTGTATCTGCTTTAGACGGAAGCATAGTAAGCTATAACGCACATAATTATATTATGAATCACTACGAAAGAAATATCGGTAGCCTGCCACTTACAAAGCAAGAGGCACAAAGAAGCGTAAGCAACGAGCTTACCGTTGTAAAAAGCAAAAAGGCACTTATTCCACGTGCAAATGGTAAAGAGGTACATTGCTACGAATTTACCTGTACAGGTAAAAATGACGAAAATGTGCTGGTTTATATAAACGGAGAAACAGCACTTGAAGAGCAGATTTTTATTTTATTGCAAAACAGTAATGGTAGCTTAGTTATTTAATAAAAACAGGAGTATAGTATGAGCCTCAGCTCATTACTATACTCCTGTCTATTTTACTGTGCAAACTGCGAGTTATACAGCTTTGTGTAAAAACTCCCCTTTGATAAAAGCTCGTTATGTGTGCCCTGCTCGATAACATTACCGTCCTTCATAACAAGCAGAACATCTGCATTGCGTACGGTTGAAAGTCTGTGAGCAACAATAAAGCTTGTTCTGCCCTCCATAAGCTTGTTGAACGCCTGTTGAATTTTAAGCTCGGTACGTGTATCTATTGATGAGGTAGCCTCGTCAAGTATAAGCATAGGTGGCTGTGTTAGCATAATTCTTGTAATACATAACAGCTGTTTTTGTCCTTGAGAAAGCTCTCCACCGTCTTCGCCTATTACTGTATCATAGCCCTGTGGCAGTCTTTTTATAAAGCTGTGAGCGTGCGATTTTTTAGACGCCTCTATTATCTCTGCTTCAGTAGCGTCTGGCTTACCCATAGTGATATTATCTCTTATTGTGCCAGCTTTAAGCCATGTTTCTTGTAAAACCATACCATAGCTTTGTCGCAGGCTTTTAAGTGTAAGGCTTTTAATTTCGTTATCATCAACCTTAATTTCGCCACTTGTGGTGTCATAAAAACGCATAAGCAGATTAATAAGCGTTGTTTTTCCACATCCCGTTGGACCAACTATGGCTACACGCTGACCCGACTTTACTAACAGGTTAAAGTTTTCGATAAGCTTTTTATCCTTAGTGTATGAAAAATATACATTGTTAAGCTCAATATTACCCTCTACGTTATCAAGCTCTATAGCATTTTCTGGCTGTGGTGGTATTTCTGCTTCGTCTATAAGCTCAAAAACTCTTGTTGCACAGGCTAGTGCGTTTTGAAGCTCGGTTATAACGCCAGATATCTCGTTGAATGGCTTTGTGTATTGGTTGGCATAGCTTAAAAAGCAGGTTAAATTACCAATAGTAAGCGAATTGTTTATTACCATTAAAGCACCCACAAAGGCAACACCAGCGTATACAAGATTGTTTACAAAGCGTGTGCTTGGGTTGGTTATTGACGAAAAGAATACTGCATTTAATGAGCTTTCGCATAGTCGCTGATTTATGCTGTCGAATTTCTCCTCGTTTTCGTCCTCGTGAGTATATGCCTGTACAACCTTTTGGTTTTCTATCATCTCTTCTATAAAGGCTGTTTGCTCACCACGGATTTCTGATTGCTGTTTGAACATATTATAGGTTTTAGACGCTATAAACTTTGCAACAAAAAGTGAAAGTGGTGTTATAAGAACAACTACAAGTGTTGTTATAACATTAAGCGAAAGCATAAAGCAAAGTGTAGCTACTATAGTTACCACACCTGTAAAAAGCTGAGTAAAGCCCATAAGCAAGCCGTCAGAAAACTGGTCTACATCGGCAATTACACGGCTTACTGTGTCGCCACTTGGGTGAGTGTCGATATAATTAAGTGGTAGCTTTTCTATTTTCTTTATAGCCTTGTTGCGTATATCTCGTGATACATTATAGGTTATTTTATTGTTACATATATTCATTACCCATTGTGCAACTGCTGTTGCTATTGCAACAACTGCTATTTGTATTAAAATTGGCTTTATAGCGTTAAAATCAACCTTGCCCTTACCAACTATACAATCTATAGCATTACCCACTAGTACAGGTATATAAAGCGTTAGTGCTACTGTAACAACAGCCAGCAGTATTGATATAGCAAGGTATAGTCTGTAGCCCTTTATATAGTTTAAAACTCTTTTTATTGTTTGCTTCTGTGTCACAATATCACCTACCCTTTTTGAGAATAATAAATTTCGCTGTATACCTCACAGCCATTTAAAAGCTCATCGTGAGTACCAATGCCAGCAATAAGTCCGTCATCTAAAACTATGATTTTATCAGCCGACATAATTGAGGCTGTACGCTGTGATACTATAAATACTGTAGTATCCTTTAGCTCCTTTAGTGCTTGTCTTAGCTTTGCGTCTGTAGCATAGTCAAGTGCCGATGCACTGTCGTCAAGAATAAGGATTTCGGGCTTTTTAATTAAGGCTCTTGCAATTGTAAGTCTTTGGCATTGTCCACCAGAAAGGTTTTTACCACCCTGCTCCAGCATTTCGTTCAAGCCATTTTTCTTGCTTGCAATTACATCTGTAGCCTGTGCAGTTATAATAGCCTGATTAATTTCTTCGTCGTTTGCGTTACCATTACCCCATAAAAGATTATCCTTTATAGTTCCCTTAAAAAGAACAGCCTTCTGCAAAACTATTCCTATCTTTTCTCGTAGCTCTGTTTTAGAATACGACTTTACATTTATACCATCTACATACACACCACCACTTGTGCAGTCATAAAAATGTGGGATAAGTCCCACAAGTGACGACTTACCAGAGCCTGTACCACCAATAATACCAATGGTTTCTCCTTTTTTAACTCCAAAGCTTATATTGCTAAGGCTTTCTTCGCCAGCGTCTTTATATTTTAAGCCTACATTTACAAAGTCTATATGGTTGTCAGTTTTTATTGTATCATTCTCTATATGCTCAAGGCTTGATTCTATATCAAGCACAGCCTCTACACGGTTTGCACAGGCAACAGCCTTTGTAAGAGTGATAATAAGATTTGCAAGCTTAATAAGCTCAACTAAAATTTGTGACATATAGTTATAAAGTGCAACTACAGCACCCTGAGTAAGTATGCCATACTCAACTCTTATAGCACCAACCCATATAAGCAGTATAATTGCAATGTTGATAATTATATATGTTACAGGGTTCATAAGAGCAGACAGCTTGCCTACCTTTTTTTGTGTTTGGGTAAGGTCATTGTTAAGTCTTTTAAAGGTGTGAATTTCTTCTGTTTCTCTGCAAAAGGCTCTTATAACTCTTGCACCAGTCAGATTTTCTCGTGTTTTAGCTGTAACACTGTCAAGCTTACTTTGTGTAAGCTTATATAGTGGTATGCTGATAAGCATTATTGCAAATACAACAACCATCAGCACAGGTATTGCACCAGCGAATACTAAGGCACTTTTAACATCTATTGTAAACGCCATTATCATTGCACC
>JAXJJE010000392.1:0-2944 GCA_036298405.1 Acutalibacteraceae bacterium | reverse complement strand
TCTACCAACTGAGCTACTTCACCAGATGTGGGCTGTTGCCAGCCCCAGGAAGATATCGTGAAAATCAAGAATGCAAGCTGTTGACGAAGGAGGATAACCACTGAGCAGGCATACCCTCTCATTCGCCCACCTCTCACATTTTACATTTTATCATACTTGACACGAACAAAACGAACAACTTTTACCATCTATACCTTGTGCACATCATTCTTATGCTATCTCCAGTATTGCCACCACCGATATGTAACGCAATCTCATTCCATGTAAAGCCTTTTAATAGTTTTTCTTCAATAGCTGTTCTTATCATAGAATCATCTATTGATTCGATTTCCAAATCTCTTTTGCATTTTAGTGAAAACAATAACTCTTCTTGATACTCAACAGTGCAAACTGTATCGCCAACTTTATCAGATTTTCCATTCGCTCGTGGCATATCTGTTATATCTTGCGTTGTTTTATAGCCTTTAGCTCTCAAAGTTACAATTAGTTTTCTTTTATCGTCTATCTGCTTACAAATCTTTTTTAATTCAAAGTATGTCAAACTATCACCCTCTTACTCTAGTTTTTATTTTATCCCTAAAAGAAACATATCTCTTTTACCATAGTGAAAATGTTCCTTTAAATCCTCAAGCTTCCTTTCGCCTGTTTTGAGAGCTTCAAAATCTCGTCTTATATCGTCATTTGTATAATTTAAGTGTTTACTAGAATCAATACTAAGCCTGAAATAATCACCACGAACTATATAGCCTGTTTCGTGGGAATTCATTGCGATGGGATACGCTCCGATTATTAAACCGAATGAATATGTGTCTGTATCGTGTTCACTCCAATCCTCAAGTTGAATTTTCACACCATCAGGTGTAGTTGATTTTTCTACAATCTTCATTCCGACACCCTCTAATTTCAATTTTAAAGCACCATACAGCGATTTTTATTTTTAAGTATAACTTACTCGGTTTTTATGTAAAAGTCGCTGTATGGTCATTTCTTGCAAAGTTAGAGCTAAATAATCATTGATTTCTCAACTTCAATTCTCTTAAGCTGTCTGTTAAGCTTATACTGCACATTCTTTGATTTCGTCTAGTGAAAGCTTTCCTTTTTTCTTCTCGATAATCAGGTGCCATCTGCCACTTCTATCGTAATCAGAATGAACTTCAATTCCTCTTTTCATAGGCTATTCACACTCCTTATCCATTTTCGCACCACAGCTTGGGCAGTAGTCGCTTACACACACTTGAGTATGAGTACATATTGAACAGCTTTTTACATCCCATCTAACTTTCGCTCCACTTGATAAACGGTTGTGTATGTATCTTGTTAACCACTTACCGTGCCTAACCTCTACTACATCTGCAATGGGTACTTCATCAAGTTTAGGCGATGCATAAGAAGCATACTCTTCGTTTAAGATTTTCTTTGCTTTTTCTTTGTCTATGTATTCAGCCATTTTAATCACTCCTTTATCAGCTCTGGATTGTCGTGTATGTTGCCGATGACTTCAAAGGTAGTCATATCGCAACTCCAAATACTCTGACATACATTATCTTCAACAGTGCAAAAACTACCTTCATCAAAAGTAACTAAGCAGTTGCATTCGTTGTATTCGTCGTATAAGATATCCCCCTCAAAAACCTTCTTTTTATTCTTGTCGGTTAAGCCTGTGTATTCTCCTCGGGTTTCGGGGTCAATTATAAAGTGGTCGCTTCTTCGTCCACATTCTTCGGGATATGGGGTAGTGATATAATCACATAACTTGTTATCGGTTGAATAGTACTTTGCTTTGTAATAAAATCCCTCTACCCACTCACCATTATCTTTTCTTTTACCTCTGAATAATATTTCTCGTTTTTGCATTTTGTTTAGCCTCCTAGCTTTCCCAAAACATCTACCCCACCTGATAAATCAACCTTAATTTCAGACTCACGCATAATCAATAGTACTTCGGTTTTTGTATAAACCTCTAAACCATCGTGATATATTTTCTGCAGCATATCTGCTTTTGCGTGTTCAACTCCAATTTCGACTACCTCTAAAGCTTCTTTTAGATTTAAATAAGGATGTATCTTTTGAAGCTTTTCAGCAGCGTCCAAAACCTGTATCGAATAATGAAATAAATTTAAATCCATTTTTATAACTTCCTTTCAATTCGATTTACAAAGCCTGTTTCATCGGTCAGCTTTTCAATTACCTGTAAGGCAAGGCTTAGTATTTCGTCTTTTGAATTTGACTTGTAAATATTTCTTACAAGCTCTGAGCTTGCAAGAATATTGCTGTGAATTTTATCAATAAGCTGTAAATAGTGTTCTGATTCTGTTTGCTGTTTTATGTACTCGTTTTTAAGCTCCTGCTGTTTTTCAAGGCATATTTCAACAGACCAGCCTTTATGACGATTATTGTAGCCTAGCTTAGCAAGCTTTGAAAAATACTTATACTCTCTGGGTGGAAAGTCCTCATAATTCAGCTGACCGTCTATTGCCATATCCTCAAGCTTTGCAAATTGTGCTTCATCTTTAAAATTAATCTTCATATATTCTCCGTTATTAAGTTGTGCAGGGTTATGCAGGGTTTGCACCCTTTTTAAAAATCTCTTTATATACTATAAATTTATTTATTTTTCTTTACGAAAGGTTTATAAAAACCCTCAAACCCTGCACAACCCTGCATAAAGGTTATTTAATAAGCGATAAACCATTGTAATAAATGCCTTTTGAAACTTTTACTTTCTCATATCTCTTAGCAATTTCAATACCAAACTTTGTATTCGACATACAATACTCATTATTCGCCTCTGCCCAGTTTGAATAGGCAGAGTAAAGCACGCTTGATTGCACACTGCCTGTAAGCTCGCACCTGTCTTCGATAAAGGCTGAAATAACATCCATTTCTCGTCTGTACTCTCTCACACTTTCAAGTACAGCCTTAGGCATTTTAAGCCCCTCTTTCT
>JAXJJE010000391.1:0-9979 GCA_036298405.1 Acutalibacteraceae bacterium | reverse complement strand
GTATTTCGTTTGTAAGCGTTGTAAAGTTTTGTATAGTCTAAACTTTCACATATCTCATCCAGTGTTCTCACACTTGAACTTACTTCTACAACTTTTTCTAAATTTAGTGGTATTACCAGTTGATTTCTTTTGCTCATTGTTGTACAATCCTTTATGGTGGTTTTGTTTTTTGTCAACTACATTATACACCATTTTGGAGACTTCTTCACCGAAGTCTCCTTCTTTTTTTGCATAAAAATTAGGTTGCCTCACTTGATTAGTGAGACAGCCCCATTTTTCACTATAATCTATATAGCGTAAGTGGATATGATAGTATTTTACTTTTTCTTGTATATTTGCTGTTATAAAAAATAACCTCATTTGTTTGACAACAAACACTGCCAATTTTGGTTATATTACAACTTTTAAAATAGAACAAGAATTCTATTACTACTTTTTTGTAATATCTTCATAAGTAGCCCCCATTCACTGTATGCCGTGAAAAACTCACTAGGCATAGTTGCTAATGTTTCGGAAATAATTGGTTTACAAAACAAGTATTGTTGTTCGCTACTTTTTTAAATAGTTCGGGATATAAATTGCTATATGTCTTTATTATTTTTACAACATCTTCAAATGTATCAAAAATAATCAATTTACCATTCAACAGGTCTTCGATCCTCTCTGCTATTCTTAACATCATACGGAATTTATTATTTATGCCAATAACCAAATTGTAAATATATGGTTTAACAATATATTTAGTAATATCTTTTTTGGCTATGTTTAACTCGCCTTTAACAAGTGCTTGATTATACGGAGCGCCTTTAGCAACAATTATATATAGAATTATACATACAGTGATAGCTTATGATCTTATACCAGAGAAATATTTGACATATGTATTCTCACGAGTTTTGCAGGGTAGGGGGAAGCGATTATCTTCCTTAGTCTGAGCAGATACCGGGAATAGTGTAAACCAAGCCCCCTCAGCAGAAGTAATCTTGTGAATTGCTTTTGCTGAGGGGGATATGCGTATTTGGGTTGATGCTTACAAAAACTTAGCATTAGTAATCAACGGTTAGAATCCTCTTATTATTGTAGCTTTGAAAACTTTTTGTTTTTTAGTGTTCGCTTTATTAGAGCGTATTATAAAAATATAAAACTGTATATTGGCAATAGCCTTTAACTTTTGGTTTAAAGTTAATGTTTTGTATTTTTATCTTATTTATTAATGATCGTGTGAAGCTTTGTTATTATCTTACAAAAAAATATATTAATTTTTTCACTTTACTGCAGTAAAATACACGAAAAATTACTGCCGTTATGCTTAAATTACGCTACAATAACGAATAAGTTATGGTGAAATTGTCACTAAATTATAAAGAGTCCGTGAAGGGGATTTCGAGGTGCATATGAAAAAGATAGTATCGTTATTAATTATTTCTACAATAATATTTTTATCTGACCAAGCTATAGGTGCAGATGTAGTAACAAGGATTTATTCTGATTTGAATACATATACAGATAAAAGTGTAGATATACCCATAAAAATTGAAAATAGCAGTGGTTTGACGGCATACAAATTTACCGTACAGGCTAACAATCTTATGATATCTGATGTTCTTCAAGGAAAGGCGTTTTCAGAGGGAATATTTAATTATGATATTTCTGAGAATAAAGAAGATGTTGAGATTGTCTGGAGTAACAACACAGTAAATAAATCTGATGGTGAAGTGTTCACAATAAAAGCGGATGTAAAGGATAGCACAAAGGTTTGTGAAGTGGATTTAAGATATAGTCCAAGCGATATTCTGGATGGTAATTCCGAAGAGGCAGACCTGGCATGTGATTTGATTACAATTGTGCCTGTTGATAGTAAAACTCAACCAACGCATTCAAATACATCTTACGAAAATCAAGAGCAGGAAAGCTTGATTCTACAATACATAAATAATGTAGATAACAATGATATGAAAAATATTTCTTTACAAGCTCTTGTCGATATCGGACAAAAGTTGGATGTTAAGAATGAATATACCATTGACGAAATAAAAACAAAAATCGATTCCTTGAATAAAGATGAAAAAAACGATTTTGTTAAGCAATTTAATCAGTTGATCGCAGAAAAAAATACTATACTACCAGTTATACCTGAAAAGGACGGAAGTGCTGTTATTAAAGAAATACTTGATTGTACAGATGAATACACAATCAAGAGTGCTACTCAGCCATCAGAGCCTATTTTAGATGAAGATGCTACAATTGTTACTGATGCGAGTGAATCCAATGTAACAAATGCTACAAGTAATGCTGATGGTTGGGTGAATTATGTATTGATTATTGCTGTTTGTCTTGTTACAGTGATATTAATAACTATTACAATTAAAAAAAAGGAGGGAAATTTCAAATGAGATTTAAAAGAATTATTGCAATACATTGTGTAGCAATTCCGTTTTCTTAAGTTGTATTTCTGTAATAGCAGATATATACATTTTCTAAATAAAGCACATCTTTTACAATATCTGCATTCATATAAATATGATGTGAAAATGGCATAGGTATTAAACATTGATTTGAATGAAGCAATAACTATTTATTATAGTACTGTAATAGTACTGTTTTAAAACAACAATATTGCTGTATTGAAGTCATTGAAAGATAAACAGTTGTAATTGCAAAGCATAATAAATACCTTGAATATGATATTGCAGATGCAAAAAGAATCAGAATAACTCAGATGTATTATTTTACCTGAGTAGAAAAGGGAGGAATTATATTATGAAGAAGAAAACGAGAAAAAACATAAAAAAAGTCGTCAGCATGCTGTTGACGTTTGTTATGGTGTTCAGTATATTTGCTGTTGTACCAATGACAACGGCTAGTGCAGCTAGTGGGAAAACTATTCCGTTAAATGAAGGATTACTAAGATCAGTGGGCTCACAGGATTGGAAGGGCTACGCGTGTTCATGTTACTCGTTGGCGTACTGCAAAACAATACTCGATGGTCGTGTTCATCACTTTTCAGAATATAACCAATATGGAAATACACAGTATAATGTGAATTGTGTTTGGAGTAAAGGTGGTTATGTCAGAAAAAGTGGTACAAGTCAAAGTAATGTGTTGAAAATGTGTTATGACTATGTGAACAGCAATGTACCTGTGATTATACATGTAACCTCAAGTTATGGACAACATTGGGTAACTGTTGTAGGATACCAAAATGTTTCAAATCCTAATAATATGAATATTAAAAATTTGGTTATACTAGATCCAGTGTATGGATATCCACCTAGGACTAATAATTATTCGTTAAACTCAAGTAGAAACTATGTTGTTCCATCTGGTTATATTCAACCAGCACCTACACCTACACAGCCACCTATAACATATTCCACAACAACAGGTGGTTCAAGTAATGTTAGTAATACTAATGCAACAATCAGTGGTAGTGCAAATGCTTCAAATGGTACAGCACCACATGTTAATAGCTGGGGTTATTATATTGGTACAAACAGTAATCCTACAGACAAAAAAACTGTCAGCTGGCCTAATGGTAATGTCAGTTCTTTAAGCTGTAATGTAAAAGACCATTGTGGCAGCCTATCCCCAGGTACAACCTATTATTATAAAATCTGGGCAGTAATCAATGGTAAAGAATATACCGGTGGTGTTAATAGCTTTAGAACTACAGCTGTAAAACCGTCTGCTTCTACAATCAGAACATCAACAGCAGATATCGGCTTAGGAGTTAATCCGATTGTTACCTGGAGCTCAACAAACTATACTGATTCTTACACTGTACAGTTAAAAAATAGTAATGGAGATGTTATTCAAAGTAAGTCTGACATTACAGGAACAACATATTCCTTTGACGGATTAAATACAGCAGATACATATACTGCAACTATTTATTCCGTTAATACCGTTGGTTCTACACAAGCTAATAGTGTAAATATTACAGTTCATCCTAATTCAACTGTTAAATTTATCGATGTAAATCCTGAAACAAATGAGGAGGTTGTAATCAAAGAACAATCGGTCGTTTATGGTGCAAATGCCACTCCTCCTGCCAATCCTACAAAAACAGGATATACATTTAAAAATTGGAATGGTAATTACAATAATGTAAAAGCCGATACAAACATTACTTCTGTATACGAGATTAATGTTTACAAGGCTAAATTTGTTAACAGCTATACAGGCGAGCTTCTTAAAACCGAAGACGTTAAGTATAAGCACTCTGCCACTCCTCCAGAATACGAGCTACCAAAGGGCTATGTAAATGTTGAAAGTGGCTGGGATAAGGATTACACCTGTGTGCTTGATAACACAACCTATTATTCTGTTATCGACTGGGGTAATTACGATATTCCAATGTATATAGACAGCATAACAACAAAAAGATTTACTGATACTTCTACCTACGACAACGAAGGCTACGAGGTAACAGTTAATCTTCAAAACTGGGATAAGTCATTGACAACAGGTCGTTTAATCGTTGCTTTGATGACTGATGAAGGTCAGCTTTTAACAGAAACAGAATCATCAGCATTCTATCTGAAAAAATCTGCTAAAAAAGCAATCGAGGTTTATGTTCCATATAAAGAAGAAATTGATTATGTAAGAGTGTTTGTAGTTGACCAGTATTCTACTGCTACACCTATTTCAGAATCTGTACTTTGTGATAACATTCAAACAATCGGTTCTGATTACTCTTACTCGTATAACAAAGCTCCAAAACCAGGTACATACGACCCTGATTCTCTGACATCATATACTGAATATCGCTATAGAACAAAATCAACAACAACATCATACTCTACCTCAATGTCAGGCTGGACACAGAATGGTTATGATTTAATTCAGTCAGGAAGTGGAACAATCGATTATGTTCCTTCATTCCCAAGTGGATTTGATACAAATAATAATTATTATAACCTATACAACAAAAGACCTGTTACAGCAAGTGAAACCTCAACAAGTAAAACAACTGTTAACACAAGCACCGTTGGTTATTTGTATTGGCATTGGTGTCGTGGCGTTAATGTAGGTGGTTTAAACAGATTCATTTGGGGTTATCCAACGTCTAATAACCATGGTAATTTTTATACTTTCCACGCAGTATTTCGCTCTAGTGCGTTAGGCAATCCTCTTTATTCAGATGGTTATTGTTATCAGTGGCAAAATCTTTCTGCTTGTAAAGACTCACATTGGTGGTTTGGTGGAAATCAATACTCAACCGATCAGACTGTTGTTCAAAGATGTAGCTATACAAATTACAATAAAAGATACAACTATTATCGATGGTCAGCTTGGAGTGATTGGAATACAACTGCTAAGGCTTCTAACAGCAATACAGAAGTTGAAACCAGAACAACCTATAAGTATATTCCTTACTCAGGGAAGCCTAAGCCAATCTATATTGATTTATCAAGCTACGATAATACTAGCGACTACGGAGTATATGCTTGGATTCTAGAGGCTAATGCTTATGAAAAATATTTCACAAAAGCAGAAAAGGACAATAATACTGGATATTATAAAACCAGTTGTCCAATCGGTAGCAGTTTATCATTTGTATTAACATCTGATGGGAAAGAACCAAGTCAAAATCCGTCAAATGTAATCGAAATTACAAATACTATGTCATTTGATGGAATTAACAATCTTTATGTATTCAAGAGTGACAGCACAGGTCTTTATATTGATAGTTTCAGTAAATATGAAGCACCAAGAGATATTGAGTTTGAAAAAACAATATCAGGAAAAATAAGCAGTGAATTTGCTGGTAAGCAGGCTGCATTGTTTATTTACAAGGTTGATTCAGCTTCTGACTATACCAACGAATATATTGGTCAGACAGTTATTGGTAAGGACGGCTCTTATGAGTTTAAATTTAAATTAAGAGAAGAACCAACCATAGAAACTGGTGATTTCACAGTTGTTCTTAACCTTGAGGGTGCATCAGCACCAATTTATCTTGACCCTATCAAGGCACCTAAAAAGGAATACACAGTAAAATTCTATGATTACGATTATTCAAACTATAATCCTAACGACCCTGATTCTAAGCCAGAATTAAAGGTTATTTCTGAACAAAAGGTTGAAGAAGGCAAAGACGCTGAGTATCCTACCGATAAGCTTATCGGTAGAGAAGGTTACACCTTCAGCAACTGGTCAGCAACCGCTACAAATGTTCATAGTAATTTAGAAATCACGGCAGAATATCAGATTAACGAATACACTGTAGTATTTGTTGACTGGAATGCTCGTAATGTCGATATTCAAAAATTCAAGCATGGTGACATTCTTGTTGCTCCTCAGCCAGAAGAGGTTGAGGAAGGTACTCTTGTTCAATGGGATGCAATCGCAAACGGAGAAACTACAGTTACACACGATATGGTAGTATGCACTGAATACACAACTAGAAAGTGCAAGGTTGTTGTTACAGATTTTGATGGTACTGTAATTGAAGAAAAAACTGTAAACTATGGTGATTATATCAATTTACCAGATTTTTCTGATCCTAAGTATGATTCATACAATTTGATTGGTTGGACTAATGAGCAAGGTTCTCATGACCATATCGGAGCGGATGACATTAAAGATATCAGTACATTAATTCAAAATGCAATAATTACAGACAACTGCTATCTTTGCCCTGTATATGAATTTGAAGAAACTGTCTTGAATCCAACTCCAAGTGTTGCAAGCGGTGAATATACTGAGGCACAGACTATAACACTAAGCTGTGAAACAGAAGGTGCTCACATATACTATACCCTTGACGGAAGTGATCCAAAAGGCAAAAATGGAATTTTGTATACAGCTCCAATTGTAGTTGAGGATACAGCTAAGCTCAGCTTCTATGCAATTGCTGTAGAGATGAACGACAGCTCTGTAATTAACGAATATTATGTAATTAACCCTCTTAATTCTCAAAGTGAATGGCTGACCTATGAAGAACTACCAGACGAAGTTAAGGCTAATCCAGCTGAATATACCGTAACACAAGAAACTGGATACAGCTACAAAAGCATTAAGCAAACCTCATCAAGCTCTGAGTATGAACAGCTTATCGAAGATGGCTGGACATATATCACTTCATACGAATCAGATGACTCTGATTATCTGGACGAACCATATGTAGATGATGACCTTATAGGTTTAAAGAATAAGAGCGTTGATGTTTATGGTAACGGTTATCAGGTTAGTCATTATAAATACACACTCAATGGTGTTGAGGGTGTTTGTAAAGATGCAAGCTTTGCACCAGAAGGTGCAGTAGGTGAGGTTGAATATGTAAAAGCTAAAACATTTGGCAGTGTAGCAGGCTTTGACGAAGCATCTGGAAATGCACCATATTATCTATATAATGGAGAGAAATGGTACAATAGAAAATCTGCACAAGTGGTTGTAGGACAACAATATTGCTACACATATCAAATTGCTTCATTATATAAGTGGACAAACTATACTGTTGAGATACCTTCTGCAAATGAAACAAGAGAAACAAGAACAGAGGATGTTTACTCTTATGAAAAAATGAAGCATTACATTGTTAATGTTTATGGCTTGTTGAATTGTATAGACACCGAAATATATAAAATAAACTCAAAACTAAATCTACCAGAAGATGTTTATGGATTTAACTTTGAAGGCTATTACTATGATGGTGAATTCACTCATCCAATAGACATTGATAATTATGAAGTAACAGAATGTACAGATGTTTTTGCGAAATACACTCCTAAAAAATATACTGTAACATTCGCATTTATGGATGGCACCGAAATTGAAACACAAGAGGTTGATTATTTGAGTGCTGCCAACGCACCAGAACTTCCTGATGTTCCAAATTATGTATTTGTTGGTTGGGATACTGATTTTAATCAAATTGAGGATGATACAATAATTAAAGCTTTTTATGTTAAGGAAAGCGAATATTCTAAAGTATCACTTGACAAAGAAAGTGTTACTATTTTTGAAGGCAACAATACCAAGATTTCTCCTGTTTTTGACAATGAGAACATAACTCTTGAGCTTGAGTGGACATCAAGCGATAACAATGTTGCCATCGTTGATAATAATGGTATCGTAACTGCTGTGTCTGAGGGTACTGCTGTAATTACAGCAACAGTAAAGGGTATACCAGAAAGTGCAAAATGCACAGTAACAGTTATGAGAGATTCTGTAAACAAGTTGACACTGAAGAATGACTCAAAGCTTGATATTGACAAAACAACAGATACCTTGAGAAGAATCAAAGTGGATAATAATAGTGTATCTCAGATTATTCATAACTTTACAAATACTGATGTAACTATAACTGATTCTGAGGGAGTGATTCTGCTCGATTCTGAACTTGTTGGAACGGGTTCTGTTATCTATTTAATTGATGATGATAAAGCAATAGATAAATTAGTTGCTATTATGACTGCAGATGTTTCTGGTGATGGTCAAATCACTCTTAGAGATGCTTGCTTGATTTCTAAATACATAATCGAAGATTCATCCGTACCAACTGATTATCAGATTTATGCTATGGATGTAAATGGTGATGGAATGTATAATGTTAAGGATACTATACTTGTTTTACAGTATATAGTAGGAGTTTTTGAAATCTAAAAAGCACATATACTACTTTATCAACAAATATGTAATAGTTTTCTAAAACTAAATTAATATAAGTAAGCGATATGCTGGCACCTCACTTGTTGGGGTGTCAGTTTGCTTGATGCTATTGTAAGTGTCAATCCAAGCACGCCTACCAATCATCCTTTTAATGGTATATAATTCTCATTAAAAGGATGATTTTTAAATATGGCGACAAGGGGAATTAAAGAGGGAAAATTAATAGCTGATTAGTAAGCGTCAACTCAAGCACGCCTACCCATCCTCCTTTTAATGGGATATAATTCTCATTAAAAGGAGGATTTTAAAATGACAACAAGAAAAACTAAAGATGAAAAATTAAAATTAATAGCTGATTATGAGGCAAGTAGTTTATCTATGACAGAATGGTGTACTGCTAACAGTATATCAAAATCAACATTCGCAGGCTGGATTCGTAATACAAAGTCTGATGTTAGAACACCTAAAAGTAAAGCAAAATTTGTTGAGGTTACACTACCAACAGGATTACAGGAGCAACCAGAACCACAAGCAAGAAATACTACTGACATTACAGTTGAATATAAAGCCTTTAAGATTACAATCCCTGCAAATGTTGATATAGGAACATTGGAAAACATTTTAAAGGTGGTGCTACAAGCTGATGTTTGAATATAGTGATTACAAAATTATCCTCTGCTGCGGTGCCACTGATATGAGAAAAAGTATTAATGGTCTGTCAAAAATTGTTTGTGAGCAATTTCTGCTTGACCCAAGGGATAAAATAATTTTTTCATTTTGCAATAACAGTCGCAATCGCATAAAATTACTTGTATGGGCAGATAACGGATTCTGGATTCATTTCAAAAGAATTGAGAGAGGAAGAGTTGTATGGCCTACAGAAGAGGCTGATGAAAAGACAATGATACTTGCGTATGATGATCTTAAAAATATAATCATCGCACCTGGAATTACACAAAAAATAAAACGCACTGAGGTATGGAAAAAGTGTTGATTTTACTAGGATTTCTGTGCTTTTTATGGTATAATAAATACATCAAAAAATATGTTTCAGGAGGATTTTAGAGTGAAAACAATCGAAGAATTAATAGCTGAAAACGAAGCTTTAAAATCCAAACTAAAAGAAAAAGATGAGAAAATCCAGTCACTTGAAAAAGTAAATAACTGGTATATTGAGCAGTTGAAATTAAAAGCAAAAGAGAAATTTGGTGCATCATCTGAAAAGGTGAACCCTGACCAACTTTCTCTTTTTGACCTTTTTAATGAAGCAGAAACTCTTCAGGAGCCAATAAACATTGAGCCAGAGCTTGAAACTGTTGTAAAGTCACATTCACGCAAGAAGTCAAAGCGAGGAAGCAAATTC
>JAXJJE010000390.1:0-6441 GCA_036298405.1 Acutalibacteraceae bacterium | reverse complement strand
TTTATCATAGTCAAGGGTTGCTGTATCGCCCTGCGTTGGGCCTGTTACAGTTGTGTGTCCACCTGAAATCTCCAAGGTACCATTTGCATCTACACCATCACCTGAGGAATTTATATAAAGAGTTCCACCAGATATTTTAATACTTCCGTTAGAGTTAGTGGACATTCCACCTCCAGGACCACCGCCAGCAGGGCCACCAGCCGGACCTCCCATTTCTGGTGGTCTTTCACCACCGAACATACCGTCACGACCACCAGTTGTACCACTTTGGTCTGTACCACCTGCTGCATTAAGTCCGTCATCACTGGCTTTAAGCTTTATATCTCCACCCTGTATGTCTATGTGCAGAGCTTCTAGCCCTTCATAGCTTTCTGAAATATCAATTTTACCATCTGTTACAGTCAGGGTTTCTTCTGCATGAATAGCATCATCACCTGATTCAATATTAAATGAACCACCGTTTATAGTAAGTGAGGTATCAGAATGGATAGAGTCATCGGCAGAATTCACGGTAATATTACCACCTGATATCACCAGATTACTTGTAGCTTTTAACCCCTTCATACTGGTGCTGTCTTCTTCGGTTTGAGTAATTTGCATATCTCCTGGTGGCATTCCTTCTGGTCTGCCACCACCCTTAAAGCCTCCAAAGAAGTCAGAATGTTCTTTTGTTCCGTTTTCACTTCCACCACCAACAAGCAAATCTATAGTTCCGTCTTCAATTTGCATATAAGCACCTGCAGAAATACCGTCACCCTCGGCTTCTGCTTTAATCTTTCCACTTGAAATATAAACAAAACCTTTGGAAGTATCATCGTTATTTTCGCAGTGAATAGAATCTTTACCTGCATCTATGTTTATTGTGGCATTTGCTACTCGTACACTATCGTTGGCATCAAGACCATGTGAGGCAGAATTTACCTGATATGAACCTCCTGTTATTACTAAATCATCCTTGCAGACAATACCGTGTCCTGCAGGAGATGTGACAGACAACGAGCCTGTTCCGTTCATTGTTAAATCTTGCTTTGAGAATAGAGCTGAATCAATGTTATTTTCATCTATAGCAGTAAAGCTACCACCATTTGCCAGTGTGTTGGTTGTGTTTTCAGCAAGAGTTAAAAACACCTTGTCTGCTTGAAGAATATATAAAGCCGATGAGGTTTTGCTTGTAATATTAACGCCATTAAAAACAAGCTGTAGCTTTGCAGTATCTGGTGCATTTACAATTAGCATACCGTCAGTAAGCTCACCCGATATAATATAGGTTGCTTCTTCGGTAATTGTTATAGTGGAGCCTGATATATTTACACTGTCTGAGCTTGCAGTTGCTGAAGCTCCGTTTAGCTTGATAGTAACTGCGTTGCTCTCGTCATATTCTGTCTTGAAATCTCGTTCAGTAAACATATCTGTAGTAGGATTAGAGGAATCAACATTTACAGATTCAGTAGTTGTTGTAGAACTTTGAATTTGACTTTCACCTTGTGGTTTGTTTTCGGTGTCTGTTGTACAGCCGGTAAAAAGTGAAATCATCATTGATGAAAATAAAAATAATGATAATATTTTTTTCATATAAACCTCCTGTTATAATTCTGTGCCAACAGTTACTTGATTAGAAACGGTAATCTCAAGATTTCCATTTCTGCAACGGATTTTATCAATCATTTCTTTCTCACGGGTGATATCTCGGAGGACTACATTATATGTAAGCTTGAACATACTTCCCATATTAGTGCTCTTAACACAAGCAAGGTCGTGAGCAGTTGTAAACTCAGCGAAAATATCATCAAACACACCTGAGTAATCTAAATCCTCAGGGATAGTAATTGTAAGGGTTTTAAATTTTTTAGAATTCTTTTTTGTGCCAAAGTCAAGACGATTATAAAATATAAACATTATGCACATAATGGCAGTAAATAATATTGCAAAGCCAAGATATCCCATACCTGCAATAAGTCCTGCACCCATTGCCAAAAACAATGTGCAAATCTCTTTTGCTGTGCCTGGTACTGAACGAAAACGCACAAGACTGAACGCACCTGCTACTGCAACACCTGTGCCCACATTACCGTTTACCATCATAATCACAACACAAACTACTGCTGGCAGAAGTGCCAATGTTACAACAAAGCTTTTTGTGTAGCGTGTGCGATACATATAGGCTAATACCATTAAAACTCCTATTAGCAACGATACACCCAGACAAAGTAAAAAATCGGTTACGCTGATAACTCTGGTTAAGTCTGTATCGAATAATCCTTTAAATAAATTCTCAATCATTTGTATTTACCTCCAACCTATTATATAAATTCATTTTATGGGTTTGTGGAAAAATCAGTGTTCTGTACGCTGTTCCGTATTTTGAAAATGATGTTTTATATATCTTTTCTCTTGATAAAATTTCTGTCATCCAGATCGGAATACCTCCACTACATTTTATTTCCATCAGAACTTGACCCTCAGGAAGAATTGAAGCTCCATAGACATCTGATTCAAGAGATAAATCATCCTGTCTGCAAAGAATATTATCATCAAAGGTTACACGAAAATCACTGCCATCATTAGAATAGTATGCTTCTCTTTCATAAGAGAGAAATACAACAGGGCGTAATGTACCGTAATAGTCAAGAAAATAATCAACCTCTTCAGAAATCTGTGTATGCTCGCTGGTGTGCTTATCCCCTGACAGCCACTGAGTGGCTTCATTATATAAAAGCGATATTCTTCGCTTATATACTATGTGCTTGTGCTTCTTTTTTAATTCCACAAAAACCGTGCTGTCAGCAGTTGCTCTGCTGTAGCTGCGTATTCGCAATTTTTCTTTATAAACAGGCTTTTCGATAGAGCGACGAATTAAAAGGTAGGTATCTGTATCATAATAAAGGTTGCGTATGGTGGTTCTGCCATATTTATCAAGCGTCATATATCGCTTTATGCCTTTAAGAACTTTTTCTTTTTGTTCTAATGTCAACAGATATTTCAATTCGTATCTTTGGAATACAGCTTGAAAAGCCATTGAAAAACCTCCTTTACAATTAATGGCATTATTGTAAAGGAGGAAGATTGAAGTTTTATTGAACTGATTAATTAATTTTATACTGCTTAATGCATTTTACATAATAGGAATTTTCACCTTAAATTCTACAAATCCGTTATAGCAAAGCACCTCGATATTGCCTTTATGAGAGGTTGCAATTGCTTTTGCAATGGCAAGACCAAGTCCATAGTGCTTATCCTCGCCATTGCGAACAGTATCCACACGATAAAAGCGTTCAAATATCTGTTTACGCTGTTCTGTAGGTATTTCATCACCTTTGTTGATAACCGAAAGCTTTGCAAGTCCGTGTTCTTTATTTAAAGAAAGATAGACTTCGCCATTATCTTTACTATGACGAATAGCATTATCCAGCAAAATAGAAACAACCTGTTTAAGCTGTGTGCTGTTACCCTCAACGGTGATGTTGCTTGTTATGTTACTATTAAGCGTAAGACCTTGTTCAAAGGCAACGCTCTCAAATGGAAGTGACTCACCTGCAACCAATCTGCTAAAATCAATCTTTTCCATTTGCGATGTCACATTTTCTGTTCGGGCAAGCTGTAGAAGCTGACCTACAAGTATTCCCATTCTCTCGTTTTCGTATTGAATATTTTGGAGCCATTGGTTATCACCAATTTCACGAGATAACAGCTCTGCATTGGCACTAACAACTGATACAGGTGTTTTTAACTCGTGACCTGCATCAGAAATAAACTGCTTTTGTTTATGGTAGCTTTCTTCAAGTGGATTTACAATCTTTTTTGCAAGATAGAGCGACAAGAAGAAAAACAATACAAGAGCAACACCGCCGAAAATAAGAGTATAGCGAAATAAGATAAGTGCACCTTCGTTGATAACCGTGTTATCCATAAAGGTGACAAGGGTGTATCCGTCTTTATCAGATTTATTAAATACAAGATTATCTTCGGTTCCTGTGTTCTTTTCGCTATTTATAATTTTTAGAGCTAAATCTGTCAGATACTCATCAGTATGCACCGATGGTGATTCGTTTTTTATTTCTAAAATTTCACTGTCATAAGAAACTGCCACCGTATAAAAGATTGATAGCTGAAACCTTGGAGACTGAGGGTCAAAATCAGGCTTAAATCTGTGTTCGCCATTAAAGAAGGGTTTGTCGTGTGGTGACATTTTATCAAATGTTTTAGGTAGCATATACATTTCGGCGTGTGCCTGTAGCATTTGTTCATTCTGTTCTTTCATTTCAAAATAGCTTGATGTGTAAATAACACCCAGAGTTCCTACCCACAAAAGCACAAGAACAGACATAATAGAGGCAACGATTTTTCTTCTTGATTTTTTAAACATCATTGCATCTCAATTCATATCCCACTCCACGCACTGCCTTGATCTCGGTTTTTGCTTCAACAAATGCTAGTTTTTTGCGAGTAAAGGTCATATACACCTCTACATTGTTATATTCAGCATCACTCTCATATCCCCAGATTTTAATTGCAAATTGTTCACGGGTAAGAATTTGTCCACTATTTACAATAAGGTACCCCAGAATTCTGTATTCTTTTTCGCTTAATCGTACACTCTGGCCATTTGTGGTACAAGATAATGCAAGTGTGCTTGTATCAAGGGTAATGTCACCATAGGTTAACAAAGTATTTGTTATGCCTAATGTTCTTCTGCCAAGAGCACGAAGACGAGCTAAAAGTTCCTTAGCCATAAAAGGCTTTGTTAAGTAATCATCTGCCCAACTGTCAAGACCTGTTACCTTGTCATCAAGCTCTGCTTTTGCAGTAAGCATTAGTATTGGTGTTACAATGCCCTTACTGCGAGCCTGTTTGGCAATTTCATATCCATTCATTTCTGGTAGCATAACATCAAGAACCACAATATCGTAGATATTACTTTCGATTGCAGTCAAGCCATCAAGACCACTTGTGTAATGATCAACTTCATATCTTTCAAGGCGAAGTATTTCACACAGTGCCTGTGCCATTCTTTTTTCATCTTCAACCAGTAAAATTCTCATAGGAATACCTCCATATATACCAATTATATCATAAAATATTGAAGAATTATTGAACTTTTCTAAATCTAAATATTACAGTGCAATAGGTTAACAAGCAGAATTAGCTCAAAACGAGGACGACAACGCAAGCAAGCTTTTGCTTGTCACAGAGAAGTACATAGTGTGGAGTAATACTTATTCATCTCTAAATGGTAGACAAATTAAGATAAAAAGAAATACCCATACAATCGCAAATAATTGAATCTGCTTTGTGTGTCCTATCAAGGTTGTCAGGTTTGCATTACTTACTCCTATTGCTGACATTCTTGTTGAGAAGATTACACGTCAATAATGTGGTGTGTATTCTGGATCAAAGTTAAGGTTTCTTTATCACAGAAAATGTTTTTTTCCGTTTCAGTCAATACATCATTTATTATATCAGATTAAACTATGAGGGGTATAATAAAGGCAGAAAGTACATAATAATAACCCAATCGGGTATAATATATATAGTGAGGTCTTAAAATTATACCCTTTAGGGTACAAAGTACACAGCGACACAATGATATTATACCTGTACGGGTATAATATGTACAGTGAAGTGTTGACATTATACCCTATAGGGTGTAAAATATAATTATGAATACAATTGCTGAATTTATAAAACAAAAAAGAAAAGAGGCAGGTCTTACTCAAGAGGAGTTTGCTATTCGCTCGGGTTTGGGACTTCGCTTTGTTCGTGAGTTGGAACAAGGAAAAGAAACGGTTCGTATGGACAAGGTAAATCAGGCTCTTTCAATGTTTGGTATGAAGGCTGTTCCCGGAAGGAGGGATGACTAATGGAAGCATACAGAACAGTGTATGTATATGTAAGGGAAACCTTTGCTGGAACTTTAAAAGAAACTGATTTCGGGTATTCGTTTGTTTACGACAATGATTATCTGGCTAGCGAAAATTCTTCTAAATAATATCATCCCCTTAAAGTAATTTTAAAACTACTTTAAGGGGATTTGTTATGTAATATTAATACTAAAAACCATTTAAAATGCAGAAACACTTTCGGTTGATTTTGCACTGAATTCATATTGCTTCCTTGTAAGGCGACAGACTTATGGTGTTTAGTATAGATAGTAACTAATAGAATAAGCTTATTTATTCTGATTCTTCTAACAGTTTTATTCCCAGCACAGTTGCAGGTATTCTGTAGCTTGGAGGAAGATTTTAGAATACAACAATAGTAGTTTTTGTTTCGGGATTAAAGCTAAGATAGCTGTTATAATTTTCTGTGCCTCCATTATGCCATAAAATTGGAATTTATCATGTCAGGCAATAAATCATAATTGCTTGCTGAACATTGAGCAGGTACTTTTTAAAATCATATCCGACAAAATAATCCGAATCTATCACATCAGCAGAAACTTCT
>JAXJJE010000389.1:0-7082 GCA_036298405.1 Acutalibacteraceae bacterium | reverse complement strand
TTCTTGTAATCTTGAACGCTGTCTTTTTAATTAAGTCAGCAACTGCTGAAAGGTCGCAATCTCCACATTTTGCAAGTGCAGCACGAACAACACCAGGACCAGATACACCTACATTTATCTCGCAATCTGGCTCACCAGGGCCATGCATTGCACCAGCCATAAATGGGTTATCCTCTGGAGCATTACAGAATACAACAAGCTTAGCAGCACCAATGCAATCTCTGTCAGCTGTAAGCTCGGCAGTTTGCTTTACAATTCTACCCATCATTCTTACAGCATCCATATTGATACCAGCCTTTGTACTACCTATATTTACAGAAGCACAAACGTGGTCGGTAATAGACAATGCCTCTGGAATACTCTCGATAAGTGCATAGTCACCATCTGAAAAGCCCTTTTGTACAAGTGCAGAATAACCACCGATAAAGTTTACACCAACAGTGTTTGCTGCACGCTCAAGAGTTTGTGCAAACTTTACGATTCTCTGTGTTTGGCAAGCAGACGCTACCATACCTATTGGTGTAACAGAAATTCTCTTGTTAATTATAGGAATACCATACTCAGACGAAATATCCTCACCTGTTTTTACAAGGTTCTGAGCATATCTGCAAATTTTGTCGTAAATTTTAATACAAGCCTTATCAATATCATCATCAATACAGCTTAACAGCGAAATACCCATTGTAATTGTTCTTACATCAAGGTTTTCGTTGTCAATCATATTGATTGTTTCGATAATTTCATGTGAATTTATCATAATATGTTGCCTCCGTTATATTCTGTGCATAGAGTTGAAAATATCCTCGTGCATAATATGGATTTTCAATCCCATTTCTTCGCCCAGCTTGTCAAGCTTTGTTGACATTTCGGCAATAGTTTTCTTAGATTCGCTCATATCCACAAGCATAATCATAACAAACATTTCTTGTAGTACACTTTGAGTTACCTCAGAAACGCTTATATTCTCCTCTGCACACGCTGAAGAAACCTTTGCAAGAATTCCTACTGTATCCTTACCTAAAACTGTTATAAAAGCACGCATACAAAATCCTCCATAAAAAATACTTATATTAAATTATCTCTTATTTTTATCAAACTGTCAATACATAACAGAATATTTATAATTATCAAAACAGCGTATATATCATAGCCGTTGATTTATACGCTGTTTTCTACTTATTTTTGCATGGCATTTATCTCTGCCATTGCTTCATCATCGAATTTTTTATCCTTAAAATAGTAATTGATATCCTCATCAGTGATTTCTCGTATAACTCTGCAAGGATTGCCAGCTGCTATTACATTTGCTGGAATATCCTTTGTAACCACGCTACCAGAGCCTATAACTGTATTATCGCCGATTGTTACACCTGGGTTTACAACAGTATTTCCACCTATCCACACATTATTACCTATTTTAACCTCGGCACCATATTCATAGCCCGAAGCTCTTGCAACGGGGTGTATAGGATGACCAGCTGTATAAATAGCCACATTTGGTGCCAGCAGTACATTATCGCCAATTTCTACCTTAGCAACATCAAGAATAGTACAGTTATAATTAGCAAAAAAGTTTTTTCCGATATAAATATTAAAGCCGTAATCACAATGGAATGGTGGATTTATAAAGATATTTGTTTTATCCCCTTTAACAAGCTTATTTATTATTTCGCTGATTTTTTCAAAGTCTGAAATATCAGTATTATTAAGCTCCCAAAGTAATTTTCTCGTTTTTCGTTGTTCTTCAAAAACCTCCTCATCTGACTTATAAGCCATACCTAAATTTCTACGTTCTACCTGAGTCATTTTTTTACCTCCGACACCTTCTTGTTTGAGTCACTCTTTTTAACCTCTTCCGTTTCTTCTGGTTCAGCTTTAAAAACTGCAAATATCCCCTTTATCTGCTCTGATACAATAGACATTCCTTTTAAAATTATATTAAATACAAGCGACAAGCCCATTGAACAAGCAAAAATAAATGCTACCACTACAATGAAATATCTAAATCTCTCTGTCATAACAGGTACGCTATTTATAAGCCTTTGATATGCTACCACATCAAAAATATATGACACTAAGTAAATTCCCAGTGCAGTGTCTGAAATCTTCCACAGTACAAAGCGACTCCACTGTGGCATTTTATTCGCTTTAACTCTGCTTAACAGTACAAATATCAGAACTGCTATCACAAACGGCTGTATACCCTGCCAGTTTACATAGTCTGCTCCTTCAAACACTGTGTTGTAGCTTCTGAAAAAGTTAAACGCACCAAATGCAACTGTTGCTATAACAAGAAAAATCAACGCTGTGGTATTTTTTATTTTCAACCCATATTCACGAACATAACATCCAATAAAATAATAAGCCATAGGGTATAGTGTTGTCCACCAGTTTGGGAACAGCTTTGTTATAGCAACATTAGCGTCTGGATTATACCATAGCTGTGACTCAAAGCTAAACTGATTAAACAGCGACGGTAAGATTGATACAGCGAAAATCGTTACCAAAAGAATTTTCTTTTTCTTTTGTGTTTCTATTGCGTTGTATAAAATATTTAAGAATGGAATCAACAAAAACAAGCCTATGTACATCTCTATATACCAGCCATAAGGTGCCATTGTAAAATTAAATACACTTAAAATGGTCTTTTTTATATCAAGCTCAGAATGTAAAAATTTCACATTATACACCACACAGGCTATACCCGACATAAGATATATAAGAAGTATACGCACTATTCCAGAATAATACTGTTTGCACAGGGTTTTCTTGCTCATTAAATATCCTGTAAGAAGCAGAAACAATGGTATACAGCTGGTAAATAATGTACGCATAGTACACATAATATACATCTCTATGCCTGTGTTATTTTCATAATAGTATCCACTATTAAGGAAAAAGTGAATTGACACTACAAATAACACTGCCACTATTCTGATTATATCCATTGCAGTATTTCGCTTATCCAATTTATTTATTTTTTTAACCTCTCTCAAGCTTTACTACCCCTAACAATTTTATAATATGAATTATGCACTACACAGAAAGCTTTCTATGTAGTGCATTAAATTACTCTGCTATAAGCTCGTCAGCAAGCTGTTCTATTTGCTGTATAGAAGCTGTATTAAGTGTTGATTTTACAGTTACCATGGTATCGCAAAGTGTGATATTCTTCATACCCTCAAAATATTCCTTCATTTTTTTACCAGCCATAGGTGCCCAAGAACCATTTTCGATAATAGCAACCTTTCTGTTCTGATAATTTTTAATCTTTAAATGATATAAAAAGTCCTCCATAATAGGGAACAACACACCGTCATAGGTTGGTGACGCTACAACAAGTCTGTCATAACGGAACGAATCCTCTATAGCCTCTGCCATATCATCTCTTGCAAGGTCTGCTATTGCCACCTTTTGCTCACCTAGCTCCTCTAGCTTTTCTTTTAGCATATATGCAGCCTTTGCTGTATTTCCGTGCATAGAAGCATAGGCTATCATAACACCCTTATTTTCAGCCTGATAGCTACTCCATACATTATATTTATCTATGTAATATTCTAAATTCTCGTTTAATACAGGACCGTGAAGTGGACAGATTGTTTTTATATCAAAATTAGCAGCTTTTTTAAGCAAAGCCTGCACCTGTGCACCATATTTACCAACAATATTTATGTAATATCTTCTTGCCTCGCAGGTCCAATCCTCGTCAGCGTCTAACGCACCAAACTTACCAAAGGCATCTGCCGAGAATAAAATCTTCTCGCTAGCCTCATAGCTTACCATTACCTCTGGCCAGTGCACCATTGGTGCCATAGCAAATACAAGTGTATGACTGCCAAGGTCTAGTGCTTCTCCCTCTTTCACTGTAACTGTTCTATCTGTAAGGTCTAAATCAAAAAACTGAGCTAGCATACCAAAGGTTTTTGCGTTACCTACAAGCTTTGTAGCTGGATATTTTTCGGCAAAGCGTTTAACACCTGCACCGTGGTCTGGCTCTATATGAGATAATACCAAATAGTCAGGCTGTTTACCGTCTAATGCGTTTTCAAGATTATCAAACCACTCATCCACAGCTCTAACATCAACTGTATCCATTACTGCAATCTTATCATCTAAAATCACATAGGAGTTATACGAAACTCCATTTGGAACATCATACTGACCCTCAAATAAATCAATAGCTCTATCATTTACACCAATATATTTTACAGTTTGAGAAATAAACACCTTATCCATTTTAATTATCCTCCTATATACAGCTAAGCTGTATCAAGCATTTATTGTTCAAGTAATTTTCACCAAGATTAACCCAAAAAGCCATTACACCAATTATATAATCACCAATATTTTCATAGTTAATCTTATTTTAAGTGCTTAAAAATAGTAACACACAATCATACAAAAGTCAACAAAGCCAGCCTATACTAAAATCGCCAAAAGCTGGCAAAGTCTTTTATGCTATAAATACTGTCTGGTATTATTTAAGCATATCTGCAAACCTTATAAACGCACCACCCCAGCAGGCTTCGTTGTGGTAATTATTTTCGATATAGTCAAATCTGAATTCAGCTTCATAGCAAAGTCTGTTCGCAAGATATTCACGCATACCTAAAACATCCTTGCGTAGCTCTTGTTCGGCATAATCGTTACCACCGATATACATATAAAGATTCAGCAACGACTCAATGTTAAACTGCTGTAAAAAGCTTCTCCATACTGGCTGTTCAAACAAAGCCAGTGCAGGAGATAACGCTCCTACAAAGCCAAACAGATTATTATATTCCATTCCCATATAAAAGCTTTCTAGCCCTCCAGACGAGCTTCCACATATAGCTGTATGTTCTTTATCAGTAAAAACATTGTAGTTTTCATTAATGTAGGGTATAATCTTATTAACAACAAAACTGGCAAAGCATTCTCCTGTACCGTTTGAAAAGCCTTTTTCATAACGTTTCTTTACACAGCCTAAATTTGGTGTAAGCTGACTATCTCTGTGAATATCACCATTATTTATTGCAACAACTATGTATCCACCAGTACGCTCCATAATCTGGTGTACATTCCAACAGCCGTAGCCAGTAGAATTTTCATTAAAAAGATTCTGTCCGTCAAACATATATATAACACCATACTTTTTATCAGAATCAGAATCGTAATTTTTAGGAGTCCAAATAAAAACCTCTTTTTTAATTGTTTTACTGTAATCAAATAAAACCTTTTGTATATTGGGAATCTCTGGCTTTGAATGATACATCTCAAGGCAAAGTATCCCCTTAAAGCTATAACCATTTAGCATAAAGGCATTACAACGCTTGCTAAAAGCTGTCATTACTGTACATATACCGTTATCGCTGGTAAAATAAACATAGTTATAGCATTCGGCGTTAACATCACAGCTGTACAGATTATTTTCAAGCTGTTGCATTTTCACTCTATATGGTACAGCTGGAACACAGCTATTGACAAACACAGCAAAAATTTCATCCCAACCACAGCTGTTGTAAAAAAGAATATTTATATTCATCATAATTCATATCCTCACTTAACTTACACCCTGATTACACTAATCAAACTATCCTATTTTCGATTATACATCTAAACAAATTTACAGTAAATAGAAAAAACTCAATTTCATCAATTCCTATTACATACATTAATATTTTTTGTAAAAAAATAACAAATCAACATAACTGGAGGTTCACCTATGAACGAATTAACTAACCTTATAAGTACCATTTTTTCTTCTGCTCCTATTAAAACAATAATCAGCAAGCCAGCAAGTAAAGCTAGCATTTATAAAAAAATAATTATCGAAATCAAAGGCAACTACTATCAGGTTGCAAAATATACAGAAAAACAGGTTTTTCACGAAAATTTAAAGCTTAGCGAGGTTATCGAATTTTGTATAAATGCTCTTACCGACGATTATCGTCAGCTAAACAGCTTTACAGATACCCACGAGCATATGCTTATGCTGTCTAAAAAGGGTAAGCCATCCTACAAGAAAAAACAGCTTTCAACAGCCTGCACCCACACCACATCACAGCATAATCGCCAGAAAAATTATATAATTCATGAGGGTAGCGACGTACCACCACTTATTGATATGGGGGTGTTCACTAAAGAAGGCAAGGTTGTAAACTCTATGTACGACAAATTCAAGCAGATAAACCGTTTTATAGAGATTATAGACGACGCTGTAAAGGATATAAAAAAGGACACCATAAACATAATAGACTTCGGCTGTGGAAAATCCTACCTTACATTTGTTGTATACTACTACTTTACAAAGCTTAAAAATAAAAATGTAAATATTGTAGGACTTGACCTTAAAGAGGATGTAATCAAAAAGTGTAATGCCTCGGCACAAAAGTATGGCTATGATAGCCTTAAATTTGAGCTTGGCGATATAAACGGCTATAAATGCGACTTTGATGTTGATATTGTTATAACACTACACGCCTGCGACACAGCCACAGACTATGCTCTATTCAATGCCATTTGCTGGAATTCTAAAATGATATTCTCTGTACCTTGCTGCCAGCACGAGCTTAACTCACAAATCAAAGCCGAAAATTTATCTCTGTTTACCAACTACGGTATTATACAAGAGAGATTTTCAGCCCTTACAACAGATGCAATCAGAGGTAATTTATTAGAGGCCTGTGGATATAAAACACAGCTACTTGAATTTGTAGACTTTACTCATACTCCAAAGAATATTTTAATAAGAGCCATAAAAAAAGAAAGCACCACAGCTAAAGCAAAAAGCAAGGCTATAGCACAGGTTGACACTGTAATGAATGAGTTTAATTTATCTCCTACATTATACAAGCTGTTAAAAGAAAGCAACCATATCTAATTAATACTAATACTAATATCTAATTAAAATTAGACAAAACCCATTTGCGTGCAGTTATACTTTTAATAACATCAGAAGTAAGCGAAACTATAGTATCACAGAGTCTATCCATTACCTTGTTCAGTGAATTAAAAACTTCGTGTCTAAATCCACGCATTCTTATCTCTTTCCATATTTGTTCAATAGGGTTCATTTCTGGTGTATACGGAGGAATAAAGAC
>JAXJJE010000388.1:0-4227 GCA_036298405.1 Acutalibacteraceae bacterium | reverse complement strand
GTCCACCCTTTTTAAAGGGTGGTGGGGTGCAGGGGCAAAGCCCCTGCCAAACTACAATTCGCAATAAATTCCAACAAATATTTTACTTAGATTACCTTTAATTGTCAACCTTATTATGTACTATTTAGCTTATTTTAACACATAGTTGACTTTATCAACAGCTTTAGAATATAATCATTTTAATAAAAGAAATATTTATACGAAAGAATGATTAATTATGAAGGGTTTAGCAGGATTATACTTACACATACCGTTTTGCTCGGGTAAGTGCTTGTACTGTGATTTTTTCTCGAAGGCAACCAGCAAAGACGAAATTAACACCTATGTAAGCAATATGCTGGCAAGGCTTGAATACTATGCTGAGGTTTATAAAAATAAGCAATTCAACACAATATATATAGGTGGTGGTACACCAAGCGTAATAGGTACACAGCACCTTGTTACTCTTGTTAAAGCTGTACAAGCAAGCTTTAATGTTATATCACCAGAAATTACAATCGAGATGAACCCTAAATCTGCACTGAATATTGATTTTAAAGCACTTGCAGAATGTGGTGTTAACAGAATTTCTCTGGGTGTACAGTCAGCACATAAAAACGAGCTTGAGCTGTTAGGCAGACGCCATTGTAATGACGATGTAATAAAAGCAGTTGAAAAAATAAAAAAAGCTGGTATTAGCAATATATCGCTTGATTTGATGGTGGGTATTTCACAGCAAACTGAAGAAAGCCTGATTAAATCCATTGATTTCTGTCTTGAGCAAAGCCCAACGCATATTTCTGCCTATATATTAAAGGTAGAAGAAAATACACCATACCACCATTTAGCACCTACGCTTAATTTACCAGATGACGATATGCAGGCTGAGCTTTACACCACAATGCAAAATTATCTTACCGAAAAGGGCTATAATCAATACGAAATTTCTAATTTTGCAAAGCAAGGCTTTGAAAGCAGACATAACCTTAAATATTGGTGCTGTGATGAATATTTGGGTGTGGGTGCGTCAGCACATTCTATGATGGACAGCAAGCGTTTTTATTATCCAAGAAGCTTAGATGATTTTTACAATAACAATGTAATTGCAGACGGAGATGGTGCAACTGCCGAAGAATATATTATGCTTAGCCTAAGGCTTGCACGTGGCTTGAGCTTTAGCGAGTATAAAGACTGCTTTGGAACAGACATACCAAGTAGCTGTATAGCTGTAGCCAAAAAATACGCAAGCTGTGGACTTACCACTGTAACAGATGAGGGTATTGCACTTACTAAAAACGGATTTTTAGTATCAAATGCTATTATAGCAGAAATGCTGGAATAAACTGTATTAGCAAATTTTATCGCTGTAGCGTCATTTGTTGACAAAGAAAGTACGCTGTGGTATAATTCGAGCGTAAATGAATAATACAGAGTAGATATTTGAGCGTTGCTAAATGCTTAGTGCTTATCAAACGGGGAGTTGTTGATAAGACGAATGGAATTTTCCTACGATTCAGATGTCGCATCCCGCTGTTGAATAAGGTAATTATTATAGTGGAGATGTGTGCCTACACAGCTTCACTTTTTTATTTTTACACTCCTTATCCGACAGACAATTTTAAGGAGTTGAAATTTTATGTCGAAAGAAAAATCAATAGGGAAGAAGAGCTTTGAAAATTTACTAAAGCCAGTAGCACATACAAGCTTTAAATTTAATTCGGTACAGCTTATAGCGTTTGGTGCTATTTTTATGGCATTGCGTGTTGTGTTGGGATTTTTAGAAATTAATATAGGCGATTCTTACCGTATTACATTTGCACCAATACCTGTTACGCTTGCGTCTTATATGCTAGGCCCTGTGGTTGGTGGTGTAATTGGTGCCTGTGGTGATATAATTACACTTATAATTCATCCTACAGGTGCAATAAATTTTGGTATTTTGCTTGCAAAAACACTTTGGGGTGTGATGATGGGTTGGTTTTTACATAACAAGCCTGTTACACTGTTAAGAAGTGCAGTTGCAAACCTTGTAACAATAACAATTTGTAATGTGATTATTACAACAGCAAGCCTGTGCATTGTATATGGTTATCCACTTATGATTATATTACCTGCAAGACTTATAACAAATATAATTTTGTTCTTTATCTATACATTCGCTACTTACTTTTTATGCGATTTGGTTGCGAAGGTTTATTCTAAAATGAAGCCTAAATATGCAACAGGCTTAGGTAATAGCTCATTTGATAAAAGCTGAATTATAAAGATGTACCCACAGAGTATTCTAAGCTCTGTGGGATTTTTTATTAGAGTTAAGTATAAGCAAATATCATATCGTATTTCTGATTTGTAAAACTTTTATAAAATATTAACGCTTTGCAAGCAAATGTTTTAGATGTTAATTTGTTGAAAAGTGCTGAAATTTACAGAAAAATTTGGTATACTTGAACTGTTCACAAATTCTTAAAATTTAATAGAAAGAAGTTTATGAGTATGGTAAGTAAATTCGTAAAAGACTTAAAGACCGAGTTTAAGGGCTATAATGCTCAAAAGCTTGGTAAAGACCTTACAGCAGGCTTAACAGTTTGTGCTGTAGCGTTGCCATTGGCTTTGGCTTTTGGTGTAAGTGGTGGAGCAACAGCTGCTGCCGGTATGGTTACTGCTATTGTTGCAGGTATTGTTATTGGTATGCTGTCGGGTGCGTCATACCAGATTTCAGGCCCTACAGGTGCAATGAGTGCTGTGCTTATCTCAATTGTTATGACATACCAGCTAAAGGGCGTATTTATAGCTTGCTTTTTGGCAGGTGTTATTATGCTTTTATGTGGTGTGTTTAAGCTTGGCAGATTAATAAGCTTTATTCCGTCATCGGTAATAATGGGCTTTACCTCTGGTATTGCAATAACAATCGCAATGGGACAAATCGACAACTTTTTTGGCACAACAAGCGAGGGTACAAGCATTATAGATAAGCTTGTTTCTTACACAAAGCTAGGCTTTACACCAGATTTAACAACTACACTTATAGCTGTGGCTGTGCTTGTTATTATGATTATATGGCCTAAAAAATGGGGTGCAAGGGTTCCTGCGTCACTTGTGGGTATAATTTTTGCAACTGCAATACAGCTTATTTTTAACTTTGAGAGTGTAGCTGTTGTTGGCGAAATACCTCGTACATTGTTCTTAGAGGACAGATTATCTCTTGAGGGTGTAGACCTTGCAATGGTTAAAAATCTTATGTCCCCTGTATTCACCATTGCAGCACTAGCGATTATAGAAAGCTTATTATGTGGTGCAAGTGCATCAAGAATGAAAAAGGAAGCCTTTGACGCAGACCGAGAGCTTGTGGCACAGGGTGTAGGTAATATGGTTTTACCTTTGCTTGGTGGTGTACCTGCAACAGCAGCTATAGCAAGAACAAGTGTTGCTATTAAATCAGGTGAGCAAACAAGACTAACAAGCGTTTTCCACTCTGTATTCCTGTTGCTTTCAATGTTTTTGCTTGGTGGAATTATGGCGAAAATTCCATTGTCAGCACTTGCTGCTGTGCTTATGGTAACAGCCTTTAAAATGAACGAGTGGAGCGATATCAAATTCATTTTCAGCCACAGGTTCAAAACCTCTATCAGCCAGTTTATGCTTACAATGGTTTGTACTGTTGTGTTTGATTTAACTGTGTCAATCGTTTTAGGTATTCTTTACTCTGCAATTATGTATATGTCAGCGTCAGCACACGTATCTGTACATTTTTCAGACGTTGACCCAGAAAAGCTAAAGGGCAAGCTAGAGTGCAGTAAAGACGATTTTGCCGGTGTACAGGTTGCCTATGTAACAGGCCCATTATATTTTGCCTCTGCAAGTGAGTTTGAAGAGAAGCTTGAAAGCCTTAACAGCGAAAGCCACATACTGCTTATGTCAATGCGTGGTGTACCAAACATAGATGTTTCTGGTGCAAGAGTTATACTAGAAACCGTTGAACAGCTACAAAGCAAGGGCTGTAAGGTTATGTTCTGTGGTTTATGCAAGCGAGCAAAGCAAACTCTTGATAGAGCAGGCGTAACCGAGCTTGTAGGCGAGGATAACTACTACATAAGTGCCGACCTAGCCTTTGTAAAGCTTATGGAAACAGCAAAGGCTTAAGCCTGTTTTTGTTAAACAAATTGGAGTTTGTAGGTGTGAGCTAACGCTCACACCTGATGAGAAAAAAGCGTAAAGTTTAGGTCCAGCCTTTTCAAAGGCTGGTGGGGT
>JAXJJE010000387.1:0-7584 GCA_036298405.1 Acutalibacteraceae bacterium | reverse complement strand
TTTTGATAATCTTTTTCCTTGAGTTTGTTTATTCTTTCTTTGTTATTCATTGAAACATCACCAACTCAAGTATAGTTTATTTTTTTGCTGTTTTCAAGGTTATCGAACAAGTCTATTATTTAAACCTCCAAATTCTTCTTTTGATATGTATTTGATTTCAATTTTTAAGTGCTTTGAAAACTGGATTTCTTCTTTCATTCCTGATGTTATCTTATCACCAAATACCCACAGTGAATCACAGCCAAACAATAGCGATATACCTGCTTGTTTGCCTAGGTTTCTTTCATATTCGATTTCATCATTAAGAATCGTTGCATAAAAATGAGGTATGACTGGAGCCATACCTCTATCAAACACATATTTTGCATATACTTTTACATTTTTAATATTTTCTGAAACATTACCACCTAAGGGCGAACAAACATATACTTTTTTCATCATCAATCCTCGTCCTTATCTTTCTTACGAAATTTGATAATCACAAAGGCAACTAAACCACCAATAGCAAATGCACCCAAGCCAATATAAAATCCAATATTTGAGCTATCGCCTGTTTGTGGCTTATCAGGCTCAGGCTGTTTTTTATTGGTCATTTCAGCCTTAACAATTTTTCCATTTTCTGTGATTTCAAATTCGTGAGGAGTGGTGTCGATAATACATCCGTCTGGTGCATCGAATTCTTCATAAGTGTATTTACCATAGCCAAGAGTAAATTTTGCTACGCCTTTTTCATCTGTGTAGCCTTCGACAACAATATTTCCGTTTTTATCTTTGATACGGAATCCTGCGTTTGGTAAAAGCTCACCTGTTGATACATCTTTCTTAGTGATTTCAAGTCCACCGGTAAGAGGTTTATTTACGATTGCTTTACCATTATTGATTTCAATTTTCTGAACAGATGTATTATCATCAGTGTAAGAAAATTCAAACTCATACTTTGTATTATCAAGAACATAATGCTTGTCTGTGGTGTATTCCTGAACATAATATTTTCCGAATGGGATATTTGTTATAAAGGTTGCTTTGCCGTTTTCTGAAACAGAAAGAATTTCGATTAAGCCGTCTTTAGGAATTATTTTGCCGTCACTTGCTTTGATTTCTTCATTAGCGTAAAAAGCAAAAGAAACATTCTTAATTTCAGCTTTCTTGCCAATGTTTAACTTTTCATTTACTTCAAATATCTTTGTAAGAGTAATTTCTGCTTTCTGTCTTTTGTTGTTAACTGTGACACTTGAGTTTGTAACTTCTACATTCTGACCTGCGTATTTAAGAGTTACAGGATATGACTCACGGTTAAGAACATAGCCTGATACAGCCTTTGTTTCAGTAACATAATATTTACCGAGATACAACTGCTTTGAAACAGCCTGGCCGTTTTTATCTGTTGTTATGTTATCAACAGTATCGCCCTTTTTATATCTAACAGTTCCGTCAGGTGTAATTATATCTTCGCCAGCTGTAATTTTAAATTCTACACCACTTAATTTGCCGTTGCTATAAACAGGCTGATAGACTTTTAGTGGGTTTTCTTTTGATGTTTCACTTGTTTCTTTTACTGATGAGAAAATATCGCCTGTTTTTGTTACGGTGATAGTAGCTTTCTGAGGTTTGTTATACTTAACAAGCTCTATTGTTTTATTCTCGCCATTCACTTCAAAATCTATCGGTGTGCTATCAAGAACATAGCCTGTTCCTGCACTTACTTCAACAAGCTGATATTTGCCGTATGTAAGCTTAATTGGCAGTGTAATTGTTCCTGTGTTATCAGTATAAAACACATCTTTCTTATCTGCTGTAACAAAGCTAGCATCTGACTTTTTAATCTTAAAGCCAAAGCCTGAAAGTGGAATTGTTTTCTTAGTTTCAGCGTCTTTCTTAACAATCTTTATTTCTGATTTTTTAAGAGTGTTATTGAATTTTACTATTGCAGTTTTTCCGTTTTCTACTGTAACTGTTTGTGACTTTTGGGCTTCATATTCAGCAGATACAATTTCTGTAATTGTGTATGTTCCTACCTTAAGATTTTTTATTTCTATCTCACCATTTGTATTTGTGGTTACTTCATCTGAATAGTTATCACCTGTAATTTTGAACTTTACATTTGCAACTTTTCCATCTTCAGAAGTCTTAACAATCTTTAAGTTACCTTGACTTGTTTTAACCTTAAAATACGCTCTTATTGGGTCGTTATCGTTTTCAACACCAGTGATTATATCCTGTTGATTTACATCTCCGTAAGGAACAAGAACAGCTTTGCCCACATTCGGCATTAATTTTGCACAGTTGAAAGTAACCTCTTCAGTAAGTGGTAATGATGATTTCAATGTAATCTTATTTTCTGTTTTAGAAACTGTTACACCATTTGTCGACTGAAAATCAAACTTTGAAAGAATGTTGTTATCATCTGTAAGGGTAAGTTCATAGCTGTTGCCATTTGGTTTAAGCTCGTAGGTTTCTGCCTTTGATAGAACGGCTGACGCAAAGCTTGGAACCGTTGCGTAATTTGCAAGGCTGTTTGAAATTTCGTTATATACAGTCTTAACACCTGGGTTTGCACCACCAGCTGTAATACCGTCAATAAACTTTGTATTTGTACATTTAAAGCCATTCTTTGTTTCTCTACAATCCGAAACAAGCTCCCACACAATAAGCTGAGTTGCTACCCATTTCTGGTCATCAGTACCGCTAAGACTACTACCAGAACCAGGTTTACCATAAAGCAACGCAAGGTTAATTGCTTTTTGCTTTGCTGAGCCTAAATCTCTCCATACTGTTGTTGCGTCTTTTTTGAGTGTATCGTAAGAAAATAGACTGTGACCAGGTTCGATACAATAGGCTTCTTCATCATTTGCAAAAATCTTGCAAAGCTCCTCTCCTGCAACACCTACTGTGTAGCCGTCATTAGTGCTTTCCTGCTGAAATTTGATTGTATTTCCTGTGCTGTCGTAACAATAATCAAAGACTATTGTCACCTCATCACTTACTGCACTTACAGGCAGTGCAAACATAATTGAAAATACGGTAATAACAGCAAGTAGAACTGCTGTTGTTCTTAAAAGTTTGTTTTTAATAGTTTTCATAATAAAAAATCCTTTCATAAATAGTTAAAGGCAGAGTGTTGAATTACTCTGCCTTGTTTAAAATATTAAATTACATACTGATTGAATAGCTCTCGTCCATAGTTTCAGACTGTTCTGTTCCATCTGTGATATTTACATATTCTCCGATTATGCCTAATGCTTCGTGATAGCTTTTAGCATCTGTAATACGACTGCACATTTCATTTGCTTCGTCAGCCATTCCGTTTTGCTTTAGTGTATGACTTGCAATTCCCATAAGATTAAAGATATTGCCGTCCTGACCTATTAAAGCACAGTCAGGTTTTATCTTTTCTTCAAAACCTCCCAACTTATTATCAACATAATCGGTCAACCAAGTACCCGCAAAGGCTGTGTATGACTGCAACCTCCACGTTGCAAGCTTACCAACATCAAGATGAACATTCTCAAACGGATAAAGAATACAGGTCATTCCATCATTTTGAAACACACTGACATTTTCAAACTTGGTGTTATCAAGTAAGATTCCGTCTTTCTTTAACATCTCGTTGATACCATCAACCCAGTCTTTGACTTCACCTCCACATCCCTGTAAAATAAGACCTTCCTTGCCATTCATTTTGCGAAGGTCATTTGTTGTGATTTTCTTTATTTCCATTTTGCACTTTCCTTTCAAAAAAATCAAGCACCCGACTTTCATCGAGTGCTTGTTGTTTAACAATATACTATATAGATTTTATTTTGTTCTGCTATGACATTGAATGTCAGGTCTGATGGCTCTATACCACTATTCTGATGAAAGTATGCGGTATACTCAACATCATTGTAACAATCTTTAAGCAGACTTTCTGTGTCGCTGTAATATTCAGCGTTTGTTGGCGAGAACCAACTTGCGTTTGATGTGTTTAGTGTTGAATCATAATTCATACCAAGCTGTTTGCCATAGGATATACAGGAGCTTACTACATACTGAATATCAACAGCTTTTGCTTCTGTTGGTGGTTGAATAGGTGGATTAGTTGGCTTTTCAGTAGGTTTTGCAGTTGGCTTTTGGGTAGGTGGTTCAGTAACAGTTTGCAATGGCTTTGATGCAGGGTTTTGTAACGGATTTTGCTCTGGCTTTTGTTCAGTCTTTTCTTCAAGTATATTTTCTGTTCTATATTCCTGATTTTGAGCTACATTACTTTCAGAATTTCCGATATTACTTTGAATATTCGGTTCTACCTCAACGTCCTGCACAATCTGCGTTTGGTTGCCTAAATTCTGCCCACTGTCGGCTTTTTCTTCGGCTTGGGTATCTGTTTCCGTAGGCTCTTCATTTGGCAACACAGTGGCTTTTTCGGTGGTTGTAATTTCAGTAACAATTTCTGTTGGTAATGGTTCTGAGCTTTCAGTAGATGAAGAAACATCTGCAGTCGAAACCACGGATGTTTTATTATTTTCATTTACTTTTTCTTCTGCTGTACAAGCTGTGAATGTTCCTGTTGCTAACATTAAGGTTAATACCATTGCGATTCTTTTTTTCATATTATCGCTCCTTTCAAGCAACATTATATCCACAAGATTGCAAATGTCCAGAAATTTTTGTAATCTATAAATTGAAATTTATTATTCAATTATCAAATCCGAATAATCAAGATTCATATTCCAACCACAATCATTTGTACAAGTAAAACCGTGTGGCTTTTCAATCTTTCCATTGGGGCATATAATTCGACCTTTGCCACAATTAGGACAAACAGGTTCTTCGTGATTAATTATTGCTCTTAAAAAGTCAAATTCATTTACAGACTGAGTTCCTTCTTTCATAATCTAACCTCGTTTATAGCTTTTCGTAAAGTATATCACACCAAACAGCAACATTCAACTAAGCTAAATACTAACCTTCTGCTTTTCAGCCCACAGCAGAGAAAGATGTATAAGTGCATCTCTCTGTTCATCCTCAGATAAACTATCGAGAAAATCTTCCAGCGTTATATCCTCACTATATTCTTCTGCTATATCAATACAGTTATCGCAGACTTTCTCTCGTTTGATAACCACTGAGCCGTCATTCTGCTCTGTGAAAGAAAGTATATCATTGTACCTAAAGCCAATACGCTTACGAATTGCATAAGGAATTGTGATTCTTCCTTTTTTGCCTAAAACTCTGTATATTGTCATTCCTCAACCTCTGTTTCTTCTGATTCAAGTTTTGCTCTGCACTCATCACAAAGGCATATATTATTGATTGCTTCAATAACAAGTTTGCCGTTTGTAGCAGAAATCTCAACAGGTGTTTCAACTGTAAATCCTGCCATAATCATTGCTTCAATTGGTACACCTATGTAAATTAAATTATTTATCATTTTGTTTTGCATTATATAATACACTCCTTTAAAATTTTTTCTATTGTCATTTGTTCTTCATTCGTATAATCAAACAAGCTTAACTGTAATGGCTTACTATTAAATCGCTCACACATATCATAATTGCTGATAAGCAACTCAGGAAACTGCTCTCCTGCATTTGTTCGTTGTTTCATACTATGAACTCTTGTAAAATCAGCAAATGAAGAGCCTTTATATAAATCCCTTATTTCTTGGCAATCATTATATGATACAAGCCACTTTCCTTTAGCATTTCTAAGAGCTTCTCTCAGTCTTAAATGGTCATCCCAAGTAAAACCACACTGATATACATATTCACTTGTGTAGTATGGAGGATCGCAATAAAAGAATGAGTTATCTCTGTCATAATGCTTTATCAGCACTTCAAAGTCCTGATTTTCGATTACAGTATTATCAAGTCGTATACTTACATCCTGAATCAATCCAAACAACCTTCTTATATTCATAGGTTGACAAGCAAAACTTTTACCGCCACTTGAATAACTATATCGCAACAGTTTAAGGTACATAGCCGCCCTACGCAAGTCATAATCAAGCTTTTTGCTTATCATCAACTCTATCAATTCATCAGCAGTAGGCTTATCAAATATATTTTGTATTTTCTCAATTTCGTCATCGATAAACCTATCATTAAACTTTTCATTTGTAAAAAACTTTTTAATACTATTGAATTCTTCTCTGGAATTTAAATTGAAATAACCGAGTTCATCTATAAGAGCAATCGGTCTATCTCTCATACATCTAAACAGGTTCACAAGATTATGATTAACATCATTATAAACCTCAAATTTATCAGGTTTATTCTTACCTAATAACACTGCACCTGAGCCTCCGAATGGTTCTATATATCTTTCGTAATGAAGCGGAAACACGGCGTACAAAATGCGAAGAATGGAAGTTTTATTTCCCATCCAGCTTACAGGGGTTCTGATATTCATCACCTCAATTTTCATCAATCGCCCCTTAAAGCAACGTAACGTTGCATCCAATTCGTGTAGATAGCTCCATATATTCAAAGCTTTTGTGCCCGAGAGTAAACAAGCAATTATCTATAAAACGAGAAAGCCGTTGACTAAGTTTTTTTAACCTAATCAACGGCTGATATATGCTAAGCTAATACCAATCGTTAAGGAACGATTGATATTAGTAATTATTTTCTTACTTATTCAGTTTTGTTATATTTGTAGTTTTCAAGCTGTTCATCTGCTTTTGAAGATGAATTCATAAGTGCCATTACTGTTACACCTATAAAGCAACCAACGAACAGACCGATTATAAATCCAATCATAAAGATTCACTCCTAATCAATTATTTCTACTTTCTACATCAAGTAACATTTTACCGATTGCAGAAATTACAGGCACAGTTACTGCATTCCCAGCCATTTTGTAAAGTCTGCTATCTGAAAGACCAGTAGATTTTGCTTTGTAAAATTGCTCATCAGTAAAGCCTTGCAACCTCCAACATTCAAGGGGTGTGAGCTTTCTTATTCTACCGAAATGGATTGCACCATACTTATCTTTAAAAATTAAAGCAAACTGTGAGTCCTCATCAAAGATATTAGCTATTTCTTCCTCTGTTATGCCGTCCACAAGTATTCCCGAATGTTCAGCCTTACGGTTACTTATTCCTGAATCATATCGTGCAGTAATACACCTTGCAATATCGGTTATTTTAGGTTCGGGATTCATATCTATAAAGTAATATGCCTGTGTACTGCTTGTTGTGAGTGTATGTGCAATTTGACTTCCTACACGACCTCTTCTTGAATTATGCCCAGAAAAAGCTGTGTCTATACTATCTCCTGGATACGCAATCTGATATCCGCTTTTTGTTTTTGAGATAATTCTTATACCACAACTATTTCTAAATTCATCATCAAAATCATTTCCCAAACAATACATACCTGTTTTACCGGCAAATCCTCCGCCTGAGCTTGTCAAAGTAACGCTAACCCCATTAGTTGAATATATGCGTTCTCCTTCTTTGCCTGATAGCCTTTGTATAGGAGCTTTTGGATTTGCTTGAGTGAAAGATAGTATTTCGCCTCTACATTTCTCTCGATTATATCCGATAATATACACTCTCTTTCTTGACTGTGGAACTCCGAAATCTTTGCTGTTACACACTTGCCA